>DAOTYK010000437.1:0-19671 GCA_034434855.1 Thermomicrobium sp. | reverse complement strand
ATGCTGTTGGCAGCTGTGGTTTCCTCCAGCTTCCAGACCGTGCTGCTCGCTCTGATCCTCTCGCTCGTCTCCGGGACGAGCGCCTGGTACCTCTGGCGGGGGATGGCACGCGGTCTTCTGGTCGAGTTCTTGGCTCTGCCCGCGCTGGGAAGCCTCTTTCCCATCCTCGCCCGCGAGCACCCGCTGGCCCTCGTCCTCATGGTCATCCCGCTCGTCGGCCCCTACCTTGCCTTTCGCGATTACCGCCAGCTCCATCACGAGACCCAGTCGACGTTCGAACTCTTGGCGGATCTCCTCGATCGCCGCGATCCCTATACCGCTTCGCACTCCCAGCGAGTCGCCCACCTCACGACGCTCATCCTGGACGAATTTCCCGAACTCTCGGCAGACGATCGTGATGCCATCATCGCAGCGGCGCGCATTCACGATCTCGGCAAGGTAGCGACGAGCGACCTCATTTTACGCAAGCCTGGTCGCTTGACCGACGACGAATTCGCCATCATCAAGCGTCATCCGGTCGACGGAAGCGAGATCCTCCGTCATCTCACTCCCTACCGTCACATCGTCGAGATCGTTCGCCACCACCACGAGCGATGGGACGGGCGTGGCTATCCGGATGGACTGGCCGGGGAAGCCATCCCGTTCGGCGCACGCGTCATCGCTGTTGCCGATACTTACGATGCGATGACGACCGATCGACCCTATCGTCGCGCGCTCAGCCACGAAGAAGCGCTCGCCGAGCTGCAGCGGGGTGCTGGCACCCAATTCGATCCCGTGGTCGTGGCCGCCTTCGAGCGAGCACTGGCGCGGGCACGCGAGGCTGTCCGCGAAAAGACCGTCCCCTCCGTGAGTGCGCCGGTTTCCTGAACCGCTGCGCGGGACGTCTCGTTCTGCTAGGCTCTCGATGGAGGGAGCAGCAGGCGATGCGCTTCGATGTCTTTACGATCTTCCCCGGAATGTTCACCGGGTTCCTGACCGAAAGCATTCTCAAGCGAGCCCAGCAGGCTGGGCTGATCGAGATCGCCATTCACAACATCCGGGACTGGACAACCGACAAGCACCGGACGGTCGACGATACCCCCTACGGTGGTGGACCAGGCATGGTCTTGATGGCGCCACCCATCGTCCACGCCGTCGAATCCGTGCTCGGACAGGACCAGAACAGCACCCCGATCATCATCATGAGCCCGTCCGGTGAACTCTTCACCCAAGACATCGCTCGCGAACTCGCCCGCTTCCCCCGGCTCGCTCTCATCTGCGGTCGCTACGAGGGAATCGACGATCGCGTGCGCATCATTCTGCGAGCACGCGAACTCTCGATCGGCGATTATGTCCTCACCGGTGGTGAACTCGCCGCAGCCGTCGTCATCGATGTGGTGAGCCGGCTGATCCCGGGCGTGATCGATCCCGAGTCGCTCGCTGAAGAATCGCACAGCTCCGGCCTCCTGGAATACCCGCAGTACACGCGCCCACCGATCTTCCGCGGCTTAGGTGTACCGGAGATTCTGTTGAGCGGCAATCATGCCAAGATCGCCGAGTGGCGGCGGATGATGGCGCTCTGTCGCACGGCGGCGCGCCGCCCGGATCTCTTGGCACGCGCCTCGCTCACGCCGCGCGACCACGAACTCCTGCAACGGTGTCCACCGGATCCCTTCGCCCACCAGGGGCCGGTATACGAGGGAGATCCGCTCGAGCGACCAGAGGAAGGAGAACAGTGTGCTACCAGCTGAACCACGTTCGTTGCTCGGCTGGCTGGTGATCGGCTTCCTCGCTGGGTGGCTGGCCGGGCTCCTGACACGCGGGCGCGGATTCGGTTGTTTGGGCAATATCGCGATCGGGCTGCTGGGTGCGGTTGTCGGCGGTTATCTCTTTCAGCTGCTGGGCGTCCGGGGACCAGCTGGCTTCTTGGGGAGCCTCCTGGTCGCGCTCGTCGGTGCCGGTGTTCTCTTGCTCGTCGTCAATCTGATGCGCCGCTGAGAAGCGGGAGAGGGTCGAGCCGATGCCGCAAACACCGTTCGTCCGACTCGACCGAGCTAGCAAAGTTTATCGAGATGGGAAGCGCGAAATCGTCGCGCTCGACCAGGTGACACTCGACATCACCGCTGGGGAGTGGGTGGCGATCGTCGGGCCATCCGGCTGTGGCAAATCGACTCTCCTCAACCTGATCGCGGGCATCGATCGACCGACCAGCGGGCGCGTGATCATCGCTGGCACTGATCTCGCCCAGCTCGACGAGGAGGCGCTCGCTCGCTGGCGTCGCAGCCACGTCGGAATCGTCTTCCAGTTCTTCCAGCTCCTACCGACACTGACCGCTCTCGAAAATGTTCAACTTTCTCTCGTCCTAGCGGGTCACCGGAACGCTCGCCAACGAGCACGCGAGCTCCTCGATCGCGTCGGGTTGGCGCACCGGGCGCACCGCCTTCCAAGCGAACTCTCCGGCGGCGAACAACAGCGGGTCGCGATCGCCCGAGCACTGGCCAACGATCCGCCCCTGCTGCTCGCCGATGAGCCGACCGGCAATCTCGATAGCGCGAGCGGTGAGACCGTTCTCCACCTGTTCCATGCCGCTTGGCACAACGGGACCACGATCCTCCTGGTGACTCATGACCGCGACGTGGCTGCGCGGGCGCAGCGGATCGTAGAACTTCGCGATGGGCGCGTCGTGGCCGATTCGGCTAGCCGAGTCAGTCCCGCACGATAAATGAAGACCGGGCTGGGAACCCAGCCCGGTCTTCCCAGCTGCCCAACCCGGGTCACTCGCGACGCCAGTCGCCGATGTCCCAAACATCGGAGGTCCAGGTCGACGGCTTGAACCCAGTCAGATTCTTGGCCGCCGCAGAGACAGAGTTGCGGTGAACCAGTGGAATCTCGACGATATCGGTCACGCTGATCCAGTTCACTTGCCGGAAGAGTTCGGTCTGTTTGTCCGGATTCATCTCGGTCGCGAGCTGGTCCAGCACTTTATCCATTTCCGGATTTTGATAACGGGTGATGTTGACGCCCG
This sequence comes from Thermomicrobium sp., assembly GCA_034434855.1. Taxonomy (GTDB): domain Bacteria; phylum Chloroflexota; class Chloroflexia; order Thermomicrobiales; family Thermomicrobiaceae; genus Thermomicrobium. The sequence goes on along the minus strand of DAOTYK010000437.1, from coordinate 16,667 downwards.
ACCAGTTGTTCGCCTTGCGCGCCACTTCCTGCGAGTGATAGCGCCGCGCCCAGTTGAGTGGGAACGGATTGGAAGGACCATTGGTGTACATTTCGATATCGGCATAGAAGTGCCCGTAGGTATCCGGATTGCCAGGATCGGACGAGAAGAAGACCGAGGCATCGATCGACTTCAGCTCGACCTTGAAGCCGATCTTCTCCAGCTCCGCTTTCACGATCTCTTGCGTCCGCTGGCGGATGGAGTTGATCGAGGTCTGGTAGAGAATCTGCAATGGCTTCCCGTTGTACTCGCGGACACCATCACCGTTGGTATCCTTCGCCCCTGCCTCGTCCAAAAGCTGGGCTGCCTTTTCCAGGTTGAACTCCCACTTGAGGTCCGGATGCTTGAAGCGAGCCGGCGCATTCAGGTTGTTGGCGGTCACCTGACCAGCTGGGCCATACAGCTGCTCGGCGATGACGTCGCGCCGGATAGCCAGCGCGATCGCTTGCCGGATGTTCTTGTTGGTCAAGAAGGGATGCGGGACATCCGGTTCAGCGCGGGCACCATCCACCTCGGTCCAGGGGTCAGCGAAGTTCACCATGATCCGCTCCGCACTCGGACCAGGCGTAATGACTAGCTTCCCCTGCCCAGCTTTCTCGAGCTGCAGCAGGACTTGCGCTTCCACTTGCAGATTCCAGGCCCAATCAACTTCACCGGTCTGGAGGACAGCCCGCGCAGCGCTCGTCGCGTCACCACCGCCTTTGAGCTCGACCCGATCGAAGTACGGCTTCCCCTCCTGCCAGTAGTCCTGGTTGATCTCGTAGATCACCACGTCGCCCGGCTTGAAATCCGCCACTTTGTAGGGACCGGTTCCGATCGGCTTGAGATTGAAGGGCGCGTTGCGCGCCTTCTCGCCCTTGTAGTCGCGCAGGATGTGCTCAGGAACGATCAGCCCGAACCCTCCCACGAACGGCTCGAACCAGGCCGGATTCGGATTCTTGAAGTTGACCTTGACCGTATAGTCGTCCACGATCTCGACGCTTTCGATCGCCCGGTACGAAGCGATCGTCGTCGCGGTCGTGGCTGGATCGATCACGTACTCGTACGTGAACTTGACGTCCTTGGCAGTGAAGGGCTGCCCGTCATGCCACTTGACACCTTTGCGCAATTTCCAGATGACCCAGCGACCCTCCGGGTCCAGCGTCCCCTTCTCGACCGAGGGAACCTCCTCGGCCAGGCGAGGGACGAGCTGGTCCTCTGCATCGAAGTAGGCCAGCGCCTCCAGGACGATGTTCGACGCATCGAAGTCCTTCGTCCCCTGGGCCAAGTGCGGGTTGATGATCGTCGGCGCCTGCCACCAGAGCAGTCGCAGGGTTCCTCCACCGCCCCGTTGCGCCACAGCTTGGGTCGGTGTCGCCTGAGCAGCCGGCGTGGCAGCTGCTGCTGGCGTCGGCGTCGCGGCCGGCGTTTGAGCCGCGGGAGCCGCCGTCGGCGTCGCCTCTTGCCGCGCGCAGGCAGCCAGCAACGATGCGATCACCGGTGCGCTGAGCCCCAGTGCCGCCGCCCGGCGCAGCACCTCACGCCGCGTCACCTGCCCACTGGCGATCTCTTTCTGGAGTCGTTCGAGTTCCTGCATCGGACTCCTCCTCGAGGCTTTCCCTTACCCATACTGATACCGAGCCTATGTGGATCGTAACGGAATCGCTCCACCTTGGCAAGATTCCCCTGTCGTTCTCGAGAACAATGACCCCCATCCGCCCATGCGCCGGAAGATCATCACGGATACGCGCTAGCGCGCTCATCCAGTCGGAGATCATCGAAAGCAGTCATGTGACGAGCATGGCCTCGACCGGGTGAAGGAGCGTCGGCCGGTCCTCCACATCGCGTACAATCCGCCAGCGGAGAGGTTGGCTCGGACGTGCCGATCGCGCTGCTCGTCGCCTTCGCGATGCGCTCCCTCCGTCTGCGCCGTATCCGCGCAACGCTTGCCGGAACGAGCATCGCGCTCGCCGTCTTTGCCGTGGTCGCTATTCGGAGTGCGGGCCTGGCATTGATCGAGGCACAGCAGCGGACCTATGCGGCGACCGGGCAGCCGGATATCGTCGCGACCGTCCCTGGCCTGACTCCCGGCCTCGTCGCGGCGCTGACGAGACGGGATGGCGTCCTCCAGGCCGAGTCGCGTCTCGTCCAACCGAGTCGTCTCGCCGTGGATGGACGCTGGCGCGCCGTCCGGCTCGTCGGCATCGAGCGATTCGACCAGCTGGCACTCGACCGTCCCGAGTTAGTTGACGGACGGTGGCCAGAGCGGGACGAAGTCGTGCTCGACGTCACCGCTCGGCACCTGCTCGATATCGAAATCGGGTCACTCGTCGCTTTCCAAGCCAACCCGGCTGATCCGATTCACTATGCGCGCGTGAGCGGCTTCGCCTGGATCCCTGCTCGCCCCAGTGCGACGCTCCTCGACCAGTTCACGGCCTATGTTCCGCTGCGCACGCTGCGCCAGTGGACCGGCATTGAGGCAGCGAACACAGTACTGGTTCGTGTCGAAAATCCGGCGCTGGCCGGTCGAGTAGCGAGCGAGCTGCAACGGTTCCTCGCAGCACGCCAGATCCCGAGCAGCGGGTGGACGGTCCGCGACCCCGATTCGTTCCTCGGTGCCCGCGAACTCGCGACGTTGCTTCTCCTGCTCCGCGCCTTGGCTGTACTCGGTACCCTGACAGCACTCTTCATCGTCGCCAACACGACCATCGGGCTGGTCACGGAGGAGCGTCCTCAGTTGGGTACCCTGCGCGCCCTCGGCACCACGCGGAGCCAACTGGTCAGCGCCTACCTGGCACCGCACATCGCCATCGGCACCGCTGGAAGCGTGGTCGGCCTGCTCGCCGGGACAGCTGGTGGGTACGTCCTGACTGCGTACCTAGCCGGGCTCGCCGGGCTGGTACTCCCGCCGCTCCGAATCGCACCCAGCAACGTCCTCCTCGCACTCGGGTGCGGCCTCGGGATCGCAGTGGCCGGTGCGCTCGGTCCGATCCTCCACGCCACGCGAACTCCAGCCGCTCAGCTTCTCCGGGGCGACACCCGACTACCGAGCGATCCACCGCGCTGGCTGACCCGCTCGACCGGCTGGTTGGCCCAGCGCTCTCCCATTCTCGGCATGAGCATCCGCGATCCCTTCCGTCGCCCACTCCGCGCGGTGCTCACCGTTTTGGTCACAGCTGTGGCACTCGCTGCGCTCCTCGCCAGCCAGACCGTCGATCACTCGCTGCGCGTCGGTATCGCTGCGCTCTACGATCGCTATCAAGCAGATGCCTGGCTCTTGACCAACCCACCGGTTCCACCGACCTATGCGCACCGATTGGCGAACAGCCCTCCTGTCCGTGCTGCGGAACCCTGGGTTCTGACACCGGGAGCGATCGGATCGGTCCGCACCGATGTGTGGGGCCTTCCGGCGAAAACGACCGTCTACCAGCCGGTGATGCTGGCTGGTCAGTGGCTCGACGACGCACCCGCTGCCTATCCCCCCCGCGCGGTCATCACTGGCAATCTCGCTCGGCGTCTCGACGCTCGAGTGGGTGCAATTCTCGCCCTCGACCTCGGCCGCCGGCGTCTCCCGATTCAGGTCAGCGGGATCGTCGATGACGAAAGTACCTACCTAGGGGCAACCGCGATCGGCAAGGTCTTCCTGGATCGCGAGATCCTCACCCGGCTCCTGGGACGTGACGATCGAGCAGCGCTCTACGCCCTTCGGTTCTGGGACACCGACCGACCGAGCGACTCGTTGACGACCGTGGAGCAGCGCGCCCACGCGCTACGCCCGCTTACGCTGCTCATGGAGGAAGATCGCGCCGCGACCGAGCGCGTGCTGGCCGTTTTGACCATCCTGGCCCGCATCGTCGTCCTCGTCCTCAGCATCGCGACCGTTTTCGGAATCACCAATGCACTGCTCCTCGATCTCACGGAGCGCCGCCGCGAGTTCGGCATCCTCCGGGCACTCGGCACGGAGCGAGCGACGCTCGTGCTGCTCCTGGCGGGCCAAACGCTGGTCATCGTCGTTTTCGGCGCACTATTGGCCGTTCCACTTGGCCTTCTGCTCGGCGCGAATATCCTCGCGCTGGTGAGTCGCCAGCTCTTCGCTATCCCGCTCGCGCTTCCCTCGACCTTGTTGCTCGTTCTCAGCGCAGCAGTCGCACTCACGACCGCACTCGCCGTCCTGATCCCGGCTGTGCTCGCTGTCCGTCTCCGCCCTGTCGAGGTCCTCCGCTATGAGTGAGCGAAGCCGTCGCTCGATGCTGCTCATCCTGACACTCGTCACGGTCGCTGTCGTTGCTGGATTGTGGCTCTGGCTCAGACGACCGAGCGAGACGGTCTGGGCAGTCCGTCGGGGCAACTTGACTGCTTCCGTCGAAGTGCCGGGACGCCTCGTCTCTCTGCGCACGCTCCCGCTTCGCGCCAGCTACGAGACACGCGTGCGCCTCCTCGCCGTTGCACCCGGAGATCGCGTTCGGGCCGGCGACATCGTCGCTGTGCTCGACGACACACCGCTCCTGACCCGTCGAGCCCAAGCGGAGCAGCAACTTCTCCAGGCTGAGGCGACGCTCAGCCAAGCGGAAGCGACCGATGCACCACTCGAAGTTCGACTACGGGCTGAGCAACAACGCCGCGAGGCAGCACGCACCTACGATGAGGTGACGCGCCAATTGGCTGACAAATATGTGCTCGCACCGAGCGACGGCATCGTCACCGAGGTACTCGTCAGCGAAGGGGCACCGGTCACCACCGGCAGTATCCTCGCCCGGCTCGCCGACACGAGCGTTCTCGGCGTTTCCGCGACGATCGACGAGGTCGACGCTCGTTTCTTCGCCGAGGCGACAGCAGTTCGCGTGACGGTCGACGCGCTGCCGGGCTGGCAGGGTCGCGGGGATGTGATCGCACGAGGAGAAAGTGCCACCCAACAAGCTGGTGTCGTCGGTTTTCCGCTTCTCATTCGGCTCGCCGAGACCACGAGCGACCTGCGGCCCGGGATGACAGCGACGATCCACCTCGACACGATCGTGCGCCACGATGTTCTCGTGGTTCCCGAGCGGGCTATCCGCACTGTTGGGGAGCGCGCCTTCGTGACCGTGGTGACGAATGGACGCCGGGAGGAGCGTGAAGTGACACTCGGCCTGCGGAGCGGTGGACTCGTCGAGATAGCGGCAGGACTCGCCGAAGGCGAACAGGTCCTCCTTCCTGCTGGCAACTGAGAAAACGGAACGAGCCCACAGCAGGACGAGAGTCCCTCTACGGGGACGAGCGCTGATCGCCGATACTCCTCTGGAGGAAGTCGACGCGGAAGGACGAGGCATCGTTCACCATGGCGATCCAAATCGAAACGAACAGCCTTCCGGTGCTAACTCAACCGGCGAGCCTGGAGGAGGCAGGCCTGGATCGACAACTCGTCCTCGAACTCGCCCTCAAGTTCCTCTACGCCCATGGTACCCAGACCGCTCGCGAACTCGTCGAAGCATTGTGTCTGCCGTTCGCCGGCCTCCTGGAACGGGCCCTGAGTCAAGCGAAGCGTGAGGAACTCGTCGAGATCACCGGTAGCAATGGGATCGGCGAACTGGGCTACCGCTATGCCTTGACGAGCAAAGGTCACCAGCGAGCCCAGGAGTTCCTGGCACGCAACGGGTACATCGGCCCGGCACCGGTTCCGATCGAGCAGTATCGACAGGTCGTTGCAGCGCAGAGCCTCCGTCACCGCTCTGTGACACCGGGGATGATCCGGCAAGCTCTCGGACCCTTGGTCTTCACCGACAGCGTGCTCGATCAGATCGGCCAGGCCCTGAACAGCGGGCAGGCCATTTTCCTCTTCGGCAAACCGGGCAATGGCAAGACTGCACTGGCACAGCGTGTCGTCGCGATGTACGGCGGTGCGGTCTTCATCCCGCACGCGATCCTCGTCGACACGCAGATCATCCGCGTTTTCGATCGCCATCACCACCATCCTCTACCCGAGCAGCCGACCGGTGACCGTCGCTGGATGCTCTGCGCCCGCCCGCTCATTCAAGTCGGTGGAGAACTGACTCTCGAGCAGCTCGATCTCATGTACGATGAACGCAATCGCCTCTACGAGGCACCGCTCCAACTCCGGGCCAATAATGGCGTGCTCTTGATCGACGATTTCGGTCGGCAACGCGTGCCACCGCGTGCCTTGCTCAACCGCTGGATCGTTCCTCTGGAGCAACGGATCGATATTCTCACGCTGCACACCGGCAAGCAGGTCGAGGTCCCCTTCGAGGGGCTCGTCATCTTCTCGACGAACTTGCAACCGACCGACCTCGTCGACGAAGCTTTTCTCCGTCGTATCCCGAACAAGATCCACCTCGCGAACCCGACAGTGCAGCAGTTCGCGGAGATTTTTCGCCGACAGTGCGAGGAACTAGGTGTCCCGTTCGATCAGCGCGGGCTGGCCTACCTCCTCCGCACCTACTATGTGGGCAAGCGCGAGCTGCGCGCCTGTCATCCCCGCGATCTCTTACGCGCGCTGATCGGTGCAGCTCGGTACCTCGGCCAGGAACCCCGTCTGACGCCCGATCTGATCGACCGTGCGTGTCGCTCGTACTTCATCGATCCGTGAGCTCGCGCGCAATGGAGAACCTGCTCAGCGAGCGATCAGCACAACAGGTTCGGAGAGGTTTCGGGAAGGAGAACACGGCGCAAACGAAACGGGGTACGCTGCGACGCAGCGTACCCCATCGAGCGCAACGGTCAACGATCAAGCGGTCGCTCGCCGGGCCGCAGCTTCCGGCAACAACGGGTGAGAATCGGCCGGACGCCCGAGAGCGATCGAGTCCTCGATGAAGCGGCGCAGGAACGGCGGTAGACGGAAGGCCGCCCAATGGATCTCCGGAGAGTAGTACTGACAATCGTCGATGCCGCGCTCCCGAAGACGCGCAGCGACCGTCTCGATGTCGAGTGCGGCCGGATCGACATCGCGCGAGGCGACCGTGAAACTCCAGAAGCTATCGTACGATTGCACTGTCGTCAAATAGGTCCGGACGATCGGCAGCACCTCGCGCAAATGGAGATGCGTAGCCGCGGTCTGGATCGGCAGTAGCATCGGTGACTCGGTCTGCTGCACGACCAGTCCCCCCGGGGCCAGCATGTCGGCGAGCCCGTGGTAGAAATCCGGCGAGAAGAGAACCATACCCGGTGTTGGGCCGAGCGGATCGGGGCCATCGACGATGATGACGTCGAAGGTCGCCGAGCGCCGCTCGACATAGGCAAAACCATCCTCGAAACGCAGCTCCACGCGGGGATCGTCGAAGGCGCCGCGATGAATGTTCCAGAGATGCTCGCGGCAGGCCTCGACGACTTGCTGGTCGATCTCGACCATGGTGACCTGCTCGACGGGGTGCTGGAGTACCCGCCGCAAGGCACCACCATCACCCCCACCGATGATCAGCACCCGGCGCGGTGCCGGGTGAGCGATCATCACCGGATGCACCAGCATTTCGTGGTAGCAGAACTCGTCGCGCTCCGCGGTCTGGAGCACGTTGTTGAGTACCAAGGCACGGCCAAAGAGCACGGTCTCGATGACCGCGATCTCTTGGAACGGAGAAGTGCCGCGGTACAGAACATCCCTCACCTGCAGGAAGACCCGCTGACTCGGAACTTCCGGATCATCGGTATGCCAGAGTCCACCGTCAATCAACGATCATCCCCCTACTCACCTGCATCACTTCCATCCGCTGCGGCCGGAACCGCTCCCGCAGGACCGGGATCGCCGCTTCCGGATTGGTGTGCTCGCCACATGTAAAGACGTCCACCGCCGCGTACCCGAGCTCCGGCCAGGTGTGGATGCTCAGGTGCGACTCGGACAGGATCGCGATGCCGCTGACTCCGTTGTACGGCTCCCAGGGAAAGACCTGCAGGTCGCGCAACGTCGCATTGGTTGCCGCGACTGCATCGCGGATGGCCTCTTCGACTGCCTGCAGGGAGTCGATGTTCTGGCAACCCCAGAGTTCGACAATGACGTGTCGCCCCAGGCTCTTCACTCCCCACGGACCTCCATTTAGCTGTAGCCGATCACCCCCCAACAGACCGTGCCCAGTCCAACGGGCAACGACATTCCAGTCTAGCACCGCTGATCGCTGAACGCAACCCCCAAGGGGGCCTGGCAAGATGTTCTTCCACTGGGAACGAACCATCCTGTCACCTCTTGATCCACTGCCGCGAGCGCTCCCTTGCCTGTCGATCTACAGAGCGGGCAAAGCGACACGACATTGCGCACCCCATCGCTCCAGGCAGAACCGTCACAGTGCCCTCCCGCCTGGCGCTCACTGGCGAGAACGACCGCCATCCCTGCGCATTCGGTCTCTCCCCACGACACCCTCGAGAGCGACCCCCGACTCCCGCTCCCGGCTGCCCACTCGGGCATGAGGTAGCCGCACTCACCCCGATTCCCTACACTTTCTAAAGAGGGAGGATGCCGATGGGGGAGACGTTACTGACACCACGTACCCTGCGCACCGTTCCGCTCCATTTGGAGGACATGGCGTACCAGGGGGCAGCGATCGGGCGCGAAGACGGTCGAATCGTCTTCGCCGAATACGGGATTCCTGGTGAAGACGTTCTCGTCGCGATCGAGAAGGACCGCAAGGACCACTCGCTGGGGCGCGTCATCGAGGTGCGGACCGCTTCACCGGAGCGGGTCGATCCTCCCTGCCCATACTTCGGGATCTGTGGCGGGTGCCAGTGGCAGCACATCCGTTACGAATACCAACTCGTGCTCAAGCAGGCCGTCGTGCGCCAGCAGTTGCGCCGCATCGGCAAATTCGACGATCCACCCGTCTCGCCCACTGTCCCCTCGCCGCAACCGTACGGTTATCGAAACCACGCTCGCTTCTCGGTCGATGGCAAGGGGAACCTCGGGTACATCTCGCGCCCCGGCCATGGCTACCGCTTCCTCCGCATCGATCGCTGCCTCATCATGCATCCGGCGATCAACGAGGTCCTGACGAAACTCCAGGGACGAGCACACGTCAAGCACCAGCTGATGGTCCGATACGGAGTCAATACTGGCGAGCTTTTGGTGCATCCGGACGTGCGCGCGATCGATCCGACGATTCCCTCCGGCCAACCCTCCTACCACGAAAGTCTGCTCGGGCATCGCTTCCGGATTTCGGCCTCGTCCTTTTTCCAGACCAACACTGCGGTCGCCGAACGCCTCATCCAGCTCGTCTTGGAACGGATCGCTCCGACCGGGAACGAGGTCGTCGTCGATGCCTATGCGGGTGTCGGCACCTTCGCCGCTTTTCTCGCCCCACGCGTCGCCCGCGTGATCGGGATCGAGGAGTCTCCCTCGGCCGTCAGCGATGCGCAAGTCAACCTCGATCCCTTCGACAACGTCGAGTACGTGCAAGCCAAGGTCGAGCACGTGCTCGGCAAGTTGGCGGTTCGGCCGGATGTCGTCATCCTCGATCCACCTCGGGTCGGTTGCGCGCCGGAGGCACTCACCGGAGTCCTGATGCTGCGACCACCTCGCCTGATCTACGTCTCGTGCGACCCGGCGACCCTCGCACGGGACCTGAGGAAGCTCGTCGACGGCGGCTATCGACTACTCGACGTCACGCCGCTCGACATGTTCCCACAGACCTACCACATCGAGTCGGTCGCGACACTGGAGCTCGCCGAGGGAATGCCGTGACGCTGGTCCTCGCCTCGGCCTCGCCGCGCCGGCGCGCACTCTTGGCTGCACTCGGCATCCCCTTCGTCGTCGATCCAGCGGCGATCGACGAGTCGCTCCCGGAACAGCACTCCCATCCGGAGCGTATCGCCCGCGCATTGGCACGTCACAAAGCCACGGTCGTCGCTGCCCGGCGGCCGGGCGACTGGGTACTGGCAGCTGACACGGTCGTCGTCTTTCGTGGCCGGCTACTCGGTAAGCCGGAGAGCGCCGAGGAGGCACGCGCCATGTTGCGCCTCCTGCGTGGGCGCTGGCACCGCGTGATCACCGCTGTCGCGCTGGCTCGTGCGCATCGCCGCTGGGTCGATCACACTACGACGTGGGTCCTCATGCGCCAGTACAGCGATGACGACATCACAGCCAGCATCGCCCGCGGTGAGCCGTTCGACAAAGCGGGAGGCTACGCGATTCAGGATCCCGACCTGCGCCCGGTCGAGCGCTGGCGTGGCTGCTACTGCAACGTGGTCGGCCTCTCCATCTGGCTGACCTGGCAACTCCTCCAGCGGGCCGGCTTCCCAGTCTCCGCACCAGACGAGCGGGCTCTCCCGCCGGTCTGCCAGCACTGTCCTCTCGCACCAGCAGAAGTCACCTCGTGCGCAGCCAACATGGGATAGCATCGATGCCCGTTGGAACGAGGCGACCGATGCGGCCAGCGGTGCGATGGTCGCACCGCGAGGCAGCACAGGCGCCGATGGGTCGATACCGGATCCTGCCAGCTCGCCGCCCGGTCACGAGTGTCGGTAAGGCCGCGTTTAGGCGAGGGAACGGCCTCGTTGCAGGCTCGAGTGAGATCGAGGAGGCCAGGATACCAGCAATCGAGCCCCGCCGCGGCAGTGGGGTTGACCAGCGTCTGGTCACGCGCTATACTTTGTGGTCGAGTGTCGAGAGCACGGCGTACGAACGCGACTGACTGGAAGAGGCGTGCACGGTAGCGGTAGCCCACAACCTCGGATCGAGCGAGCGAGCGGGCCTCTGGATTCAGCCCGAATCCAGAGGCCTTTTTTATGGGGTTCTGCGCTGGTGCTGCGGGACGGTCGTGTCGTCGATCCCAGTCAAGGGATCGACGGCGAGGCAGACCTCCTGGTCGCAGATGGGCAGGTTCGAGCGGTCGGCGGACGAGTTCCCGAACCTGCTGGAGCGACAGTGGTCGATGCCGCCGGCCTCGTCGTCGCGCCCGGTTTCGTCGACGTGCACACCCATCTGCGGGATCCCGGCTATCCAGAAAAAGAGACGCTGGAAACCGGGAGTGCCGCAGCCGCGGCCGGTGGTTTCACGAGCATCTGTTGTATGCCGAATACCGTGCCGCCGCTCGATACACCGGAACGGATTCGCGAACTGATCGTGCGAGCGCGCAGTCTCCCCGTACGCGTCTTCCCGATCGGCACGATTTCGCGCGGCCGCCGTGGGGAGGAGCTGGCCGACCTCGTCAGCATGGCTGACGCCGGAGCCATCGGCTTTTCCGATGACGGTGACAGCACGCGGAATGCCCGCGTCATGCGCCAGGCTCTCCAGCTCAGCCGGCAACTCGGTCGACCGATCATGGTGCACTGCGAGGACCCAACGCTGTCAGTGGGCGGCGTGATGCACGAGGGGGGAGTTTCGCAGCAGCTCGGCCTCCCTGGGATTCCAGCTGCTGCCGAGGAAATCGTCCTGGCTCGCGATCTCGAACTCGCTCGCCTGACCGGTGGCTGGCTCCATGTGCTCCACCTGACTACCGCTCGGGGACTGGCCCTGGTACGGCGAGCCAAGCGCGAGGGGGACCGTGTCACCGCTGAGGTAACGCCGCATCATCTGCTCTTGACCGACGAGTGGGTAGCAGGCATTCGTCGCTTCGCCGGAGAGACACAACTGTTTCCTGCTGGACCCTGCCCCGATCCCAATGCCAAAGTCAACCCACCCCTGCGGCCGGAAGTGGATGCGCTGGCCTTGCGGGCCGGGTTACGGGATGGGACGATCGATCTCATCGCCACCGACCATGCGCCGCACCATGAGCAGGACAAGCCGCCGGTTCTCGAGCGAGCCGCGTTCGGGATGATCGGGTTGGAACTCGCCCTCCCCTTGCTCCTACGGCTGGTGCGCACCGGAGCACTCACGTTGAGCGAACTGGTCGAGTTCCTCTCCTGTCGTCCTGCCACGCTCTTCGGCCTGCCAGGAGGGACCTTGAGGCCGGGCTCCCCGGCCGATGTCGTCGTCTTCGATCCGGAGGAACCCTGGCAGGTCACGCGCGCCACCCTGCGCTCGCGCAGTGCCAACACACCGCTCCTCGGACTCACCCTGCGTGGGCGCGTCCGACTCACGATCGTTGGAGGGAAGGTAGCTTATGTCGATACAGCACTCGCGGATCGGTGCACTGGTTCTGGAAGACGGACGGATCTTTCCCGGTACTCCATTCGGAGCACGCCGCCCGGCTGAGGGCGAAGCGGTCTTCACCACAGTCATGACTGGTTATCAAGAGGTGGTCACTGACCCCTCTTTTTATGGGCAACTCGTCTGCATGACATACCCACTCATCGGTAATTACGGTGTCTGTGACGAGGACGAACAATCCCGACGCCCGTGGGCTGCAGGGCTGATCGTCCGCGAGTACTGCGACCGTCCGAGTCACTGGAAGGCGCGCGAAACGCTCGCCAGTTATTTAGAGCGATGGGGCATACCAGGGCTGGCGGATGTCGATACGCGCGCCTTGACGCGCCACTTGCGCACGCACGGAACCATGCGGGCGATCCTGGTTCCCGACCGCACGGGCCTGACCGACGCCGAACTCGTTGCCTGGGCACAGCGAGCCTGGACGCCCGATCGAGAAGACGTCGTACCAGCCGTTCGCGGCGAGCCAGCGACCTTTGGACCAGCGGATGCACCGCACATCGTCCTCATCGACTGCGGCGTCAAGCGCAACATCATCGCCTCCCTCCTCCGCCGCTCGGTGCGCCTCACCGTCCTTCCCTACGGGGTCGATCCAGCGACCGTCCTCGCGCTGGAGCCGGACGGGATCGTCGTCTCACCTGGCCCCGGTGACCCGACCCGAGCGACCGATGCCATCGAAACGGTCCGGGTTCTGGCCACCTCTGGGATCCCGTTCTTCGGTATCTGCCTGGGTCATCAGCTCCTGGCCCTCGCAGCCGGTGCCCGGACGATCAAGTTGACCTTCGGTCACCGTGGCGGCAACCACCCTGTCAAGGACATCCTCACCGGCCACGTGCGCATTACCTCACAGAATCACGGCTACTGCGTGGCCCGCGACAGCATACCCGAGCAGGATGGCTGGCAAGTGTGGATGATCAACGTGAACGATGGCACAGTCGAAGGACTCCGCCATCGCTCGCTTCCTGTCTTGACTGTCCAATTCCATCCCGAGGGATCGCCCGGACCACAAGACAGCCAAGATCTCTTCGACGCTTTCGTCGAACTCGTCCAGCAGCGGTGGCGAGCACGCACATCGCGGCCGATCGTGCTGGCTGGGGAGGGGGTATGACGATGGCACGGCAGCCGTTGGTTTCCAGCGTCCTCGTCATCGGATCAGGCCCGATCGTCATCGGGCAGGCTGCGGAGTTCGACTACTCGGGAAGTCAGGCGTTGCGGGCTCTCCGCGAGGAAGGAATCCGCACCATCATCGTCAACTCCAATCCCGCGACGATCATGACGGATGAAGACATGGCGGATGCCGTCTACATCGAACCGCTCACGGTCGAGGTGCTCGAACGCATCATCGCTCGTGAGCGGCCGGAAGGCTTGCTGGCCACGCTCGGCGGTCAAACCGGACTCAACCTGGCGGTCGCGCTGGCCGAGGCGGGCGTTCTCGATCGCTATGGCGTGCGCTTGCTCGGGACGCCGCTCGAGGCGATCCGTCGAGCGGAAGACCGTCAACTTTTCAAGGAATTGCTGCTCGAAATCGGTGAGCCAGTGCTGGAAAGCGTCACCGCCTACAGCGTCGAAGACGCGCTCCGCTTCGCAGAGGAAGTCCCGCCACCGTTGATCGTCCGTCCAGCCTTCACGCTCGGAGGAACCGGGGGTGGCATCGCTTTCACCGAAGACGAACTCGTCACCCTCGTCCAACGCGGGATCGCGGCCAGCCCGATCGGTCAAGTGCTGGTCGAGCGCAGCCTACTCGGTTGGAAGGAGATCGAGTACGAGGTCATGCGGGATGCCAACGATACCTGTATCACTATCTGCAACATGGAAAACCTCGACCCGATGGGCGTGCACACCGGCGACAGTATCGTCGTCGCCCCCTCCCAGACTTTGAGCGACCGTGATTATCAGATGCTGCGGAGTGCCGCGCTCAAGATCATCCGAGCCTTGGGTATCGTCGGCGGCTGCAACATCCAGTTCGCACTCGACCCGCGCTCCGATCGGTACTACGTGATCGAAGTCAATCCCCGCGTCAGTCGAAGCTCGGCATTGGCCTCCAAAGCGACCGGGTATCCGATCGCCCGCATCGCAGCCAAGCTCGCGATCGGACGGACCCTGGACGAACTCCCCAATCCCGTCACCGGAAAGACGATGGCGTCCTTCGAGCCGGCACTCGACTACTGTGTCGTCAAAATTCCACGCTGGCCTTTCGACAAATTCCGGCACGGCGACCGGAGACTCGGCTCGCAGATGAAAGCGACCGGCGAGGTCATGGCGATCGATCGGTGCTTCGAGGCTGCACTGCAGAAAGCGGTGCGTGGTCTGGAGACCGATCAAACCGACCTCATATGGGAAGATCCCCGCTGGCAGGATCCATCCGCATTGGAGCAGGCACTCCGGATACCCACCGATCAGCGCCTCTGGGCGGTCGCTGCGGCGCTGCGGCGCGGTTGGACACCGGAACAGGTCAGCGCGTTGAGCGGGATCGACCCTTGGTTCGTCCGGGCCATCCAAGGCCTCGTCGAGATGGAACAGCGGCTCGCGACGGAACCGCTCACAGCGGAACTTCTCTGGAAAGCCAAGCGTCTCGGCTTCGCCGATCGGACGATCGCTGCCCTCCGCGCGACGACGGAGCAGGAGATCCGCGCTCAGCGTCTCGCGCTCGGCCTCGCTCCCGTTCACAAGCTCGTCGATACCTGCGCGGCCGAGTTCGCTGCCGAGACGCCGTACTTTTACGCCACGTACGAGGACGAGGACGAAGCACCCCCGCTCGACTCCCCCAAGGCTGTCGTCATCGGCGCAGGACCGATCCGCATCGGCCAGGGCATCGAGTTCGACTACTGTAGCGTCAAGGCGGCACAGGCGCTCCACCGTGCCGGCGTGGCAGCGATCATGCTCAACAACAACCCCGAGACCGTTTCGACCGACTTCGACGCATCAGATCGCCTTTACGTGATACCGCTGGACGCCGAGTCGGTCCTCGACGTCCTCCGGCATGAGGCGAACGGCCAGATCGACCATCTGCCACCGGTGATCGTCCAGTTCGGGGGACAAACCGCTATCAACTTGGCGGCCGACTTGGCAGCCGCTGGTGTACCGATTCTCGGTACCGATCAGGACGCGATCGATCTCGCCGAAGATCGGCGACGCTTCGAACGCTTCCTCCGCGAACTGGGTATTCCTCAACCGCCGGGAGCGGGCGTCACGACGCTGGAGGAAGCGCTGGAGACTGCTGAGCGCATCGGTTATCCCGTGCTGGTGCGTCCCTCGTACGTCCTCGGCGGTCGAGCGATGGAAGTCGTGTATCGTCGAGAGCACCTCGAGCAGTATCTGGCCACCTCTGGAGCCTTCGCGAGCGGTCGGCCCGTTCTCATCGACAAGTATTTGGACGGAATCGAGCTGGAGGTCGATGCACTCTGCGACGGGCACGAGGTACTCGTACCAGGCATCATGCAACACATCGAGCGGGCAGGCGTCCATTCAGGAGACAGTTTCGCGGTCTATCCTGCGGTCGAATTGCCACCTGTCCACGTCGACACGCTCGTGCGGTACACGACCGAGATCGCGCTGGCTCTCGGTGCCCGCGGTCTCATCAACATCCAATTCGTTCTCCATCAGGGAGTGGTTTACGTCCTCGAGGTCAATCCGCGAGCTTCGCGCACGGTCCCCTTCCTGAGCAAGGTCACAGGGGTACCGATGGTCGACGTCGCCACCCAGATTCTCCTCGGTCGCTCGCTCGGCGATCAGGGATACCGTGGTGGGCTGTGGCCGCGCCAGCCGCTCGTCGCGGTCAAGGCGCCGGTCTTCTCCATGGCCAAGCTCCAGGGCGTGGATGTGCAGCTCGGACCGGAGATGAAGTCGACCGGCGAAGCCATGGGTATCGACCGCACGTTCGAAGCTGCGCTGGCCAAGGCGTTCCTCGCCGCGGGCCTTGCGATCGAGCAGGGTGCCCCGGTCCTGTTGAGCCTGGCCGATGACGACAAGCCCGCCG
Organism: Thermomicrobium sp.; assembly: GCA_034434855.1. Taxonomy (GTDB): domain Bacteria; phylum Chloroflexota; class Chloroflexia; order Thermomicrobiales; family Thermomicrobiaceae; genus Thermomicrobium. Next base: position 618 of record DAOTYK010000437.1, on the reverse strand, counting down.
GTGTGGAACTCGCCCGCGGTCTGCTGGCCCTCGGTCACCCGCTCGTCGCGACCGAAGGAACCGCTCGATATTTCAGGGCGCATGGCCTACCGGTCGAACTCACGGTCGCGCACATCGGGCATGGGCACCCGGACGTGCTGGAAGTGATCCTCGAGCGAAAAGTGCGCGGGGTGATCAATACCCCGGGCCGCGACGAGGGGACGATCCAGGATGGCTTCTTGATTCGCCGGGCTGCCGTGGAGCGCGGCATTCCGTGCCTCACGAGTCTGGATACGGCCCGTGCTCTCGTGCGAGCCCTGCTCGGCGGCGGCACGAGCTTTTCCGTCCAACCATTCCCCGCCTACCGGACACGCGAAGCTGTCCTCGCCTGAGGAGGGGATCATGCGCTGGTGACTCGCTGGGCTGCTTCTGGTTCCACTCGCACTGGCGCTCGAGTTCCTGCACGCGCCGCCGCTCCTGGCCCTCTTGGCTTCAGCCGCGGCGCTCGTCCCGCTCGCTGCCCTGCTCGGTCGAGCAACAGAGGAAGCAGCGGCGCACACCAGCCCGCTGGGCAGGGGACTGCTCGAGAAGAGCGTCGCTCTCGCCCTCGTCCTCGTCGGGATTTACGCCCTCTCTTGG
>DAOTYK010000436.1:0-1596 GCA_034434855.1 Thermomicrobium sp. | reverse complement strand
ACACCGAAGGGAAACGGCCAGTCCGCACTCGGGCCGGCCAGTGCCGCCTGGAGACGGGTCGGCGTGGCGCTTCCCCAGAACGGCTCGAGCGCGTGCGTCGAAAGACCGCCCACGATCACACCGGCCGCTCCCACATCGTGGAGGCGCCGGAGCGCAGCGCTGCTCACCGTCATACCAGCGAGAACGATCGCTCCGCGGCAGCGCTCGTCGAACTCCTCAGCAGGGAGTTCACGATCCGGCCGATCGGCCAAAACGAGCAGTGGACCAGCGCTTTCCCGACCGAGGAGCTTCGCTCCGAGCAGAAGATCACCGATGGCACGAATCGTCACTCCATCGTCGGCAATGCTTCTCACCTCGCCTGCGACGAGAGCAGGCATCGCACGCCGCGGTGGATCGGCCACCACGGTCAAGAGACCGTTTTCGCCATCCAGCGTTGCCAATCGCCCAGCGATCGGGCTGGTCACCTCTTGGCTCCGCAGCCCTCGTCGACGCACTGCCACCACTTCACCCGCCTCGACACGCTCCCCTAGCGCACGCACCAGGTAGCGCGCTGCCTCCGCTGGTGCGACTCCGAGTTCCGCCGCGAGCGCGATCCGTGCACTGCGCGGCAGGCCGTCGGCCGCCACCGCCAGGATCGTCCCCGGCTCGACCAGCTGCCCAACAGCGACGCGCAGTTCCGGTGCAGCTAAGCGATGCCGCACGAGGCATTCCACATCTTGCGTGACCAAGGGCAGGCGCCCGAGAGCACTCACCGCATCACCCCCTCCGCCACCCCGAGGTCAGCCAGCCAGGAACGGATTCGCCGAGCGCGAACTGGCGGATCGTCCGGTAAGCGCAAGGGGCGTCCTCGTGCGTCGATCACGATCCCGAGTCGCGTCCAGCCGAGCGCTGCCTCGCCAGCGAACTCGATCGCGACTCCTGGCTCGAGGCTCCCGATACGAATACCTGCCTCCGGCTCCACGAGAAGTTCCGCTGAACGGCCGGAGGGAAACGGGAGCACGTGCAAGCTTCCCCAGGGCACCGCGAAGCGGTGCACGAGATCACCCGCACGGAGCTCGCCGCGGACGGCGATCGCTCCCTCCACCCCGTCGCCAGCCACAACGACGACATGAGCCAACGGAAAGAGCGCATCCCGCTCCAGGAGCGTCGCCGCGTACCCCGGATCGATTTCCGCGAGCGCACCGCACGTCGCCAAGAGATCCGCCTCGTCGAGCGCGACACTGACGATCCCGCCCGCCGGAAGCGGCGCGAACCCATCGAGTGCGCACAGCAACGCGAGTTCCGCAGGAAGCCAAGCCAGACGTGGCCCGAGTGCGACCAGCGTGAGGTCCTCGCGCATTCCGCTCGGTGGCCCGGAGTTCGCCAGATCCTGCACGAGCGCTCGCACCGCTGCAGTCGCGATCAGTTGGTCACGCGGCTCGAATAGGAAAGGAGATGCCGTCATGGCGCGATTGGCGAGCCAGTCGAGGATGTCTTCTTCGGTCATCGGAAAAGGCAGCCAGCGCGCGATCGCCTCCAGACCGAGCGCAGCCAGTCCGAGCGCCCCCTGCTCGAGGTCACGCCCAGCTCGATAGAGCGTCAACATCCCCTCGGAAC
>DAOTYK010000435.1:0-2499 GCA_034434855.1 Thermomicrobium sp. | reverse complement strand
ATCATGCGTAGCGTGGTCGTTTTCCCGCAGCCCGAAGGACCTAACAGGGAGAAAAACTCTCCCCGATAGATCTGGAGCGAGACCCTATCGACTGCGACCACGCCGTTCTCGAAGACCTTGGTGACATCGAGAAGTTCGACGTCGATGGGGCGCTCCAACGGTTCCGTCCCTCCCATGCCGCTCGCGCATGCTGTCCCGGTCGCCAGGAATGTCGGCGTCATGGTGATTCTATACCGAACCCTGTTGCTGTCGACAAGCGCTCGCGGCCTCCTCGAATGTCGTCGATCGGAGAATCGGCCAGCAGGTTCGCTGCGTGACGATGAGCGAACTCGGGTACCAGTGTTCGCGAACGTGCCCAACGAGGTAGAGCGAGCCGGTGACCACGATGAGATCGTTCGGCTGTGCCATGTCGAGGATCAGGGCGAGCGCCTCAGCTGGATCGTCGACAGTGACTGCGTGCGTTCCTTGTGCTTGACATGCCGCTGCGAGTTCGACCGGATCGGCTGCGGTTCGCAAGAAGGCTCGTGGGGTGGTGATCACGACCATGTCGACGCTTCTCGCCAGCATGGCGGCCATCGTCAGCGCATCGTGTCCGTCCAGGACGCCGAAGAGGGCCAGTCGACGCCCCTGCACGAGCAGTCCGTTCAGCGCTTCGAGCAGAGCTGCCATTTTTTGCGGGTTATGCGCACCATCGAGAATGACGAGGGGTGTCTCCTGGATGATCTCGAAGCGCCCCGGGAAGCGGGTGGTCGCCAAGCCGCGTGCGATCGTTTCGTCATCGATCGGTCCGCCGGTACGATCGGCGAACGCGCGGACGGCAGCGATGGCCAGTGCTGCATTGCGTGCTTGATACGATCCCAACAAGCCGATCCGAAAGGTGTACCCAGTGCGGTGGTCCGCGAGTCTCGTGCCGAGACCGGTCGAGGTGACACGATAATCGTTGCCTTCGCGCACGACCGTAAGGGATGCGCCAACGGCCTCGGCCTCCCCTGCGATGATGGCGAGCAACTCGGGATCGGTGACCCCGGTGATGGCGGGGCGACCCGGCTTGATGATACCTGCCTTGTGCCAGGCGATATCGCGGATCGTCGGGCCGAGAGTCCGGACGTGATCGAGCCCGACAGTGGTAATCACCGCGACTTCCGGGAGGACGACATTGGTGAGGTCAAACCGGCCTCCGACGCCGACTTCGATCACAGCGACATCCACCCGCTCCGATCGCAAAGCCTGAAAGACGAGCGCAGTCCAAAATTCGCCGTAGGTGAGCGGTTGACCACCTCGGGCGATCCACGAGCGAACCGCTTGGTCCAGTGTGGAGACCTCTTCAGCGAATCGCTCCGGTGCGATGAGTTGGCCTGCGATCTGGAGCTTTTCCGTCTCTACCTGCAAGTATGGAGAAGTGTGCAGCCCTGTGCGGTATCCAGCGAGATGCAGGATATTAGCGATGAAGGCAGCGGTCGAACCCTTCCCCGAGGTGCCAGTGACGTGGATGACGGGATAGACCCGGTGCGGGTTGCCGAGGTAGGCGAGGAAGTCGCGCAGCCGTTCCAAGCGGCGCTGGGCGCGCAGGCGGACGACCTCAGGCGGGGTCCCAGGAGGGGGGCCAGGTGGAGCTTGAATGAGTGCCCGGAGGTACCCGGTCGCCCAGCGATAACGTGCGTCGGGCGCGGACGCGTCGCTCATCGGATCCGACTCCTCCTGTTAGACTGGATGCGGCTGGTCCGACGATTCTCGTAGCCGGTGCAACCGCAGTATGACGCTTCACGAGAAAGGAGACTTTCCTGTCTGGCGATTCTTCGCTCTCGGTGCGGTCGCCGGCGCCGTTGGTTTCGGGTTCGTTGCCGGTACACTCGTGTTCGCGGCTCCTCTCTTCGCGTTTTCGCCCGGCAGGATAGCCCAGCTCGTCTCCCTGCACGGCCACGTACAACTGTACGGTTTCGTCATCGCGTTGACGATCGGAGTCGCCTATTGGTTTTTGCCACGGCTTTGGGGCCGCCCGCAACGTGGTGTCCCGTGGCTCGTCGGAACGTTCTTGTTCAGCGGTATCCTGCTCCGCGTGGTCGGATCGATCATCGATCAACCTCGGCTGGCTCTTGTGGGAGGCGGATTGGAGTTCGTCGCCTTCGTCCAGGCAGGATGGGACCTCGCTCGCTCGGTTGTGCAAGCGCCGGTCGCTGGTAAGACGCGTGATCCCGCTCTCGTGGTCGGCGTCATCGTGGCCGCCGTCGCGTTGCCGCTGGGACTCGCGGCTGATCTGTGCGCGATGGTAGGCATCTGCACGAGCGGGCGAGTCGTCAGCGTGCTCGTCGGATTCTACGGTGCGGCTGTCCCGATCGCGTTGGCCATGACTGGGCGTCTGTTCCCCCTGTATTTCCGGACACGCGTTCCTCATCGGCGGTATCTGGCTTGGGCACTCATGGTCACGACCACCGGACTGTGGTGGCGTGTCGGCGCGCTCGTCGCGGAATGGTCTGATGGGGTACGCTTCGGATGCGCCTT
>DAOTYK010000434.1:0-2384 GCA_034434855.1 Thermomicrobium sp. | reverse complement strand
ACCGATCCGATGGCCTATCGGTATCTGGAGCTGTGTCGCGAGCTGGGCATCAAGAACATCCATGTCCACAAAGGGCCGACGGTCTATCCGTTGAGTAAGGATGCCTTCGACGTGCACGATGTGGACTATGCGGCGACCGACTTTCCGGAGCTGAACTTCATCATCGAGCATGTGGGCTTGCCGCGACTGGATGATTTCTGCTGGATCGCCAAGCAGGACAAGAACATCTATGCGGGGTTGGCGGTGGCCTCAGCCTTCATCGCGACGCGTCCGCGCTACTTCGCCGAGATCATGGCCAACTTGCTCTACTGGGTCGGTGAGGACCGGATCCTGTTCGGGAGCGACTACGCGATTTGGACACCGAAGTGGATCGTGGAGGCGTTTGCGCGGTTCGAGCTGCCGGAGGACATCAAAGAGGAGTACGGGGTCGATCTGACGCCGGAGGCCAAGCGGAAGATTCTGGGCGAGAACGCGGCGCGCCTGTACGGCATCGACATTGCGGTGCAGAGGGCGAAGCTGGCGCAGGATCCGATCGGCCAGAGGCTCGCTGCTCAACAGGCGGCCTGAGCCGATGGGGAGCGAGGCGGCAAGCGAACTGGGTGCGCCGCGCGGCGCACCCAGCTCATCGGGCGAGAGGAGGATAGGCGGTGCTCGCTGCTCGGCTGTATCGGTATGATCCGGCGATGCAGGAAGAACTGCGCCTCGAGACCGTTCCCGATCCCACGATCCGGCAACCGGACGAGGTGATCGTCCGTATCGTGGGAGCAGGGCTGTGCCGAACCGATCTCCACATCATCGAGGGAGTATGGCGTCCGATCCTCGATCCGGAGGGAAAACTGCTCCCGTACACGCTCGGGCATGAGAACACGGGTGTCGTCGAGGCAGTTGGCAGTTCCGTGCGCAACGTGCGGGTGGGCGATCGTGTGATTTGCCACCCACAGGCGACCTGCGGGCTTTGTCTCGGCTGCCGGGTCGGGGAGGACATGTACTGCACGAGCGCACGGTTCCCAGGATTGGACTCGGACGGCGGGTTCGCCCAGTACCTCGTCACGACCGAACGGGCGCTGGTGAAAGTGCCTGAGGACGTCGATCTGGTGGATATCGCGCCCTTGGCCGACGCGGGGCTGACGGCGTATCGAGCAGCCAAGCGGGCGAGCCGGATCGCACCGCCGGATGGTTGGGTGGTGATCATCGGGATCGGCGGACTCGGGCACATCGCTCTCCAGGTCCTGCGGGCACTCGCAGGGGTGCGGATCGTCGCCGTCGACCGTTCGCCGTTGGCGCGGGAGCGGGCTGGCGAACTCGGGGCCGATCATGTTCTGGCTGGTGGCCCTGATCTGGCCGCGGAAATTCGGGAGCTCACCGGCGGTGGTGCACACGTGGTGCTCGACTTCGTCGGTGAGCAGGGGGTCGAACAGCAGAGCTGGCAGATGCTCCGCAAAGGCGGGACCCATCTGATCATCGGCTATGGGGGGACGTTGGAGATTCCGACCGTGCGCATGATTTTCGGCGAGTTGACGGTCGCTGGTAGCCTGGTTGGGAACTACAAGGAATTGGTCGAGCTGATCGATCTTGTGGCTCGCGGGAAGGTCCGCGTGTTTACGCAGCGCTACACGCTCCAAGAGATCAACCGGGCGATCGACGACTTCAAGCATGGTCGCTACTTCGGCCGGGCGGTCATCACCCCGACATGAGCGATTCGGCCAGCACGCAACGAGCCCAGCGTGGGGGTACCTCGGCAGCCCGCACGCTGGGCTCGTCAATCGCGCATAGAGGTGGTAAGGATACCGCAGTACCCGGTTGGTATACGGCGATTTCACTCGCATCGGGGATGGTGCCGAGGGGAGCCCGTGCTGAGCGGGCACGTCGTATGGGCAGAATCTCGGCGCACCATTCTCAGGCCCGATCGAAGACGACAAAGCACCCGGTGATCACCGGGTGCTCAGCTGAGTAATGGTAGCGGGGGTGGGATTCGAACCCACGACCTCTGGGTTATGAGCGCAGCGAGCTGCCGCTGCTCCACCCCGCGGCGTGCGAGCAGAGTGGTGGCCCGTCGGCTCAACCGTGCGCGCAGCGGCCTCGCCTCCCACTCGGTTGCCCGCGCAGTACTCGCCGGCGCTGGTGTGGGGCACGACCCGGTTCGGGATGGAACGGGGTGTTGCCACACCGCTCTCGGCCACGCGCACGGGTGAGCCGGTGATCCGATCGAGACACCTGCAAACGATCCGCTCGACTGTGTCGGTCCTCACTGAGCTCCCGAACGGTTGAGGACTGGCCTCGGCCATGAGGACGGCTTGGCTCCAGTCGGTTACCCGCTGTCCACCGGCCGCCTCGCTACCGGGTCATCTCCCCGGGGCCTTACCCCCGTGTGGGGTGGGACGGCT
>DAOTYK010000433.1:0-1963 GCA_034434855.1 Thermomicrobium sp. | reverse complement strand
GTCGATACCTTCACCTTCCAGCGCTTCGAACCGCAGGGGATCGTCGAGGGTCACCCCAACATCAAGATGGCGACCTCGATCATCGACTACATCTTCCGCGTCCTCGGGTACGAATACCTCGGACGTTCTGACCTCGTCCACGTCCCGCCGGCCGACCAACCCGCAGCGAGCCGTACTACCGATACCTCTGCTCCCGAGGTGCAGCCGGAAATCGACCGAGAAGCGAACGAGGCGACTGACCAGCCAGTACCTCCCGCTCCGAGCCCGAAGCCGCGCGTCAACGGCCAGGCCGAACTGGCCGCCACGCGCGCGACGGTTGTCGCGGCCGTCAACGGGACAGCTCGTGCCGGATCCCTGCGTGACGCACTGGACGAGCAGCTCTCGCAGCTCATGGGTGATGCGCCGTTCTGCGACGTGTGCGGCCACCTCACCGTCCGCAACGGATCGTGCTACAAGTGCTTAAACTGTGGGAACAGCTTGGGTTGCAGTTGAACGGTCACTCCTTCGTTCTCCCCAAAAGGGCCGCTCTTCGCTCGGCAAGAGCGGCCCTTTTGCATCCGTCGATTCCCGACGAACAGGCTATGGAAAAGGGTCGGCTCGGTGCCGTAAGGAAATCCCACTGCAGGCGCGGCGAGTCTGCTCGCCGTGCAGTGGTACGACCGAGTTCGGCACTGAGCAGTCGCCGAGCTGAAACCAGTGATGCGCTCGCTGCGTTTTTCCGTCAGAAGGCGCTAGGCTGGCCAGGTGACGATGGGATCGAGGGTGTCGATCGACGCACACGAAACACGCGCCGAGGCTGCGAGCGAGCGGCCTCTGGCAAATAGCCTGACGTTCGCCGGCGCGCTCGCCCTCGTGGGCATGCTCGGAATCGCTCTGTTCTCGCGACACGCGATGCTCAGCGCGCGAATCGCCCTGGTCGGCGCGTTGCTCGCGGTGATCGGTCACGGCTTCTCGCTCGCTCCCCGAGTGCCCGCCAACGCCCGGCAACTCGCTCGTCTCCTCGCTGGCAGCAGCACGCTCGCCCTCACCGCCGCTGCTGCTCTCGACCTGGCGCAGCACCCCGCGGATGTTTTTCTTCTCACTGCACTACCCGCGCTCGGACTCGCCTCGCTCGGCCTGAGCAGTGTCGCCTCGGTGTTCGCGCGAGGACCGAGCAGCACCTGTCTCGCCGGCGTGAGCGCGACGCTCGCCGCGAGCGTCTGGCTCACGCTCCTCTTGGCGGAACTCGTCCCTCTTCGCCTGGTGACCGAAATGCTCCCCACCTGGTCGTCCCCCTTGACGATCCTCCTCCTGACGGTCGCGAGTCTGTTGGCCCATCTCGCTGCGGTACGGAGCGATCACGCGGTCGGACGCTCGACCCTGCGTTGGGCACCAAGGGCCGCGCTCGCGACCGGATTGCTCGTCACGACTGTCACGGTCGCGACGCTCCAACGCTGGCAACAGGCCGCACTGGCCGATCAGGTACGGACGGAAACGTTGGCAGCAGCCAACCAACTCGGCACACTGCTCGATAACCGCCTCGCGCGCCTCCGACCCACCCCTGAGCAACGCGCTACCGTCGACGACCGCGATGCCCCGGGACTCCTTTGGTACGGTCGAACGACTCCGCGCGAGCACGAGACGCTCTTCGTTGCACCGGGAGTTGAGCACCTGGTCGAAGAACTCGCGACTCTGGCACAGCAGGCGCCCGGACTGGCCGGACCGACCGGCGGGGCTGCGCTCTTGCGGATCATCCTTCCGGACGGGCGTCCGGGGTTCCTCGCCCAGTGGTGGACTCCGACCGGGCAGATCCGCGCCCTGATCGATCCCGAGCGGTTCTTCGCTCCAGTAGTCCAGGCAGCGAGTGACCGTGACGTCGCGCTCACTCTCTACCTGAACGGCGAGCTGCTTCTTCGCAGGGGAGAAGGCGATCCACGGACTGCACCGCTCACGGTGCGGGTGCCGTCGCAAGAAGTGGAATTCG
>DAOTYK010000432.1:0-4359 GCA_034434855.1 Thermomicrobium sp. | reverse complement strand
TTTCAAACGACAGCCGAAGTGGATCCCGTCGTGGGGACGGTCGGCCAACCGCGGGCGCTCGAAGCGCTCGAGTTCGGTCTGGAGATCGCCTCCTACGGGTACAACGTCTACGTTGCCGGGCGTCCCGGTTCCGGTCGCGAGAGCACGGTGCTCCGTCTCGTGGAGCAGATCGCGGCGAAGCGCGCGACGCCGCCGGATTGGGTTTACGTGCACAACTTCCAGGAGCCCGAGCGTCCTGTCGCGATCGCGCTGCCAGCCGGACGCGGAGCGCAGCTGGCGCGCGACATGGACGAGTTCCTGCGGGCTGCTCAGCAAGCGATTCCACGAGCGTTCGAGAGCGAGGAGTACGACCGGCGGCGCCGGGCGATCATCGATCGCTTGAACCAGGAACGGGAACGGTTGTGGGAGGGCGTGCGGCAGTTCGCGCAGCAGCTCGGCTTCACGGTCGAGCTGACGCCAGCGGGCGTGATCAGTGTACCGCTGGTGCAGGGAAGGCCGCTGGCGCCCGAAGAGTACGAGCGACTTCCCGAGCCGGTGCGGCAGGAACTGGAGCGGCGCAACCAGCGGATCCAAGATCGTGTGGCTGATGCATTGCGGGAGGTGCGTCGCCTGGAGCGGGAGACGGCCGAGCGGTTGCGCCAACTCGACCGGGAGGTCGCGCTCTTTGCGGTCGGCGGTCTGTTCGAGGAACTCCGCGAGCGGTACCAGGATCTTCCCCAGGTGCTCGCCTTCCTGGAGCAGGTGCGGGAGGATATTCCCGAACACCTGCACGACTTTTTCCCGCCGCAACTTCCGGGTGTGCCAGCGCCGATCGCCCAGCTGCAAGCGTTGCAACAGCAGGAGCATCTCGCGCGGTATCGGGTGAACGTGTTCGTCGACAACAGCCAAACGCGCGGTGCGCCAGTGATCTTCGAGCGCAATCCCTCGTACTACAACCTGGTCGGGCGCATCGATTACCGCGCGACGTTCGGCGCGATGGTGACCGACTTCAGCCAGATCCGTGCTGGAGCCTTGCACCGGGCGAACGGTGGCTTTCTGGTCGTCCATGTCCTCGACCTTCTGACCAATCCGTTCGCCTGGGACGCGCTCAAGCGCGCGCTGATCACCCGCCAGGTGGTGATCGAGAATCTCGGCCAGCAGTATGCGGTGCTACCCACGGCGACGCTGCGACCGGACCCGATCCCGCTGGACGTGAAAGTCGTCCTGGTCGGCTCGCCGCTCCTGTACTATTTCCTCGCTGCCTACGACGATGACTTCCGCGAACTCTTCCGCGTGCGGGCCGACTTCGCGCCGGACATGGACTGGAACGACCAGCACGTGATGGGCTATGCTGCCTTCATCAGCCGCGTGGTGCGGGAACAAGGATTGCGCCACTTCGATCGCAGCGCGGTGGCGCGCGTGATCGAGTATGGAGCGCGCCAGGTCGAGCATCAGCGCAAGCTCTCGTCGCAGCTCCTGGAGATCGGCAACCTGGTCGCGGAGGCGAGTTACTGGGCTGGCAAGGCGGGGCGCGAGATCGTGACTGCCGAGGATGTGGAGACGGCGATCCGCAAGAAGCGGTATCGTTCCGACCTCCTCGCTGAGCGGGTGCGCGAGCTGATCGCCGAAGGAACGCTCAAGATCGAGACGAGCGGCACCCGGGTGGGACAGATCAATGGCCTGGCGGTCATCGAGCTCGGTGACTTCGCCTTCGGGAAACCCTCACGCGTGACCGCGCGCGTCTCGCTGGGGCGCGGCAATCTGATCAGCATCGAGCGAGAGATCGCGTTGTCCGGCCCGATCCACTCGAAAGGCTTCTTGATCCTCTCCAACTACTTGGCGGGTGCCTATGCCCAGGATTTCCCGCTCGCCATTACCGCGTCGATCACCTTCGAGCAAGCGTACGAGGAGATCGAGGGTGACTCGGCTTCTTCGACCGAGCTCTATGCCTTGCTCTCCGCGCTTTCCGGACTCCCGATCAAGCAAGGGATCGCGGTTACCGGATCGGTGAACCAGTACGGCGACGTGCAGGCGATCGGTGGCGTAAACGAAAAGATCGAGGGGTTCTTCGCCGTCTGCAAGGTGCAGGGGCTGACCGGTGAGCAGGGTGTCATCATCCCGACGGCCAATGTCCAGCACCTGATGCTGGACGAAGAGGTGATCCAGGCGGTCGCCGAGGGGAAGTTCCACATCTGGGCGGTCGACTCGGTCGATCAGGGCATCGAGATCTTGACTGGTGTACCGGCGGGCGAGCGCCAGCCCGATGGGACGTATCCAGAGGGGACGGTCCACCGTCTGGTGATGGATCGGCTGCGCGACTATGCCGAGCGGATGCGCGACTTCGGCCGCCGAGAGGAACGCGAGGAGCGGTCGGGGCGAACCGAGGCAGCCGATCCGGAGCCGGCTGGCGAGCACTAGCGACGCTGGGCCAAGCGTTCCCGGACCCGCTCCGCGAGGAGCTCGATCCCGCGTGTCCGCTGCTCCGGCTCGGCCGGTGCGATGCCGAGCCAGCGCAGGAGCAGGGCGACCGCCGCTGCGAGGATCGCGGCTGCCGTAGCGACGAGCGCGAGCAGCAAGAGGATGCTCATCGTTGCCGTCCTCGTTGGCATGGTGTGTCGTACGGCGCAGACGCGCCCGGTGCGCCTCGTCGGGACCCGGTCGTGGGACTGCCTCGGGCGCAGCCCAAGAAGGAGCGGGGCGGAGCGATCAGGGGGTGCCGGCCTCGTCGCCAGCGAGAGACTCTGGCTATCCTTCCTGTCGTGCAGGGAGGACGCGGTGCCGGATAACCGGCGTCGCGCAGCCAGCGAGGAGACGTGACGATCGAGTGGCTGAACCCAGGCACGCTCATCTTTCTGATCGGTTTCGTCTTGTTACCGCTCGTCGTCCTGGTACTATCGCTCTGGACGTTGCGCAGCGAGCGCTCCCGTCGCGCGCGCCGGTATCAGGAACCAGCCGAGCGTTCGCCAGCTGATCCCCCGAGCCCGAAGGCGTCGTGAATCGCTGGCACGGCGCGTGCGACCTCGTCTTCGCGGATCACGAACGAAATGTTGAGCTCCGATGACCCTTGTGCGATGGCGACGATGTTGATGCGATGTTGGCCGAGGGTCCCGAAGACGCGGCCGGCGACGCCGGGTGTCCCGCGCATCCCGGCACCGACGACAGCGACGATGGCCATACCGGGTTCTTCCCAGATGCGCGCGACGCGTCCCTTGAGGAGATCGAGTTCGAATTCCCGCTCCAGCGCACGCAACACTTTGCTGGCATCGGCACGCCGGACGACGAAACCCAGGCTGTGCTGGGACGAGGCCTGGAAGACCATGTAGACGTTGACGCCCGTCCGGCCGACTGTCTCGAAGACGCGGGCAGTCACGTCGGCGACGCTGAGGAAACCGGATCCCTCGACGGTGATGACGCTCACGCCGGGGATCGCGGTGATCGCCTTGACGACCGAACCGTTCGAGCTGGTGTCCGGGCCGATGCGGGTACCAGGGTGCTCGGGGTTGAAGGTGTTCTTGATCCAGATCGGGATACCACGCTCGGCAGCTGGTTGCATGGTGCGCGGGTGGATCACCTTGGCGCCGAAGTAGGCGAGCTCGGTCGCCTCGGCGAAGGAGATCGCTGGCAAGGTGCGCGCACTGGGGACGAGTCGCGGATCGGCTGTCATGACGCCGTCGACGTCGGTCCAGATCCACACCTCGTCGGCGTCCAAGGCATGGGCCAGGATGGAAGCGGAAAAGTCGGAGCCACCTCGCCCGAGCGTGGTGACCGCGCCCTTCGGCGTGGCACCGAAGAATCCTGTGACGACGGGCAGCTTGCCAGCTTCCAGAAGTGGTACCAGGATCGCCTCAGCGCGTGCCCGGGTCTCGTCGAGCAACGGGTTGGCGCTCCCGAATTGGTCATCGGTCACGATCACCTTGTCGCTGTCGACGGCGGTCGCCGCAACCCCGCGCTCCTCGAGCACGGCGGCGATCAGGACCGCGCTCATCCGCTCGCCGAAGGAGACGATCCAGTCTAGGGCACGGGGCGAGAGGTCGCGCAGGACATGGACTGACTCGACGAGACGCGCACAACGGGTGGCGAGTTCGGTCAGGCGGTGCACCGTCGCCTCCAGGCGCGCTGAAGTGGGGATCAGTTCCGCGGCCACCTCGCGATGCCGCTCGACCAGTTCCCGTTGGAGCGTCGCTGCTGCCTGCTCGTCTCCCTCGGCAGCCGCTTGAGCGGCCGCGATGAGTTGGTTGGTGACGCCGCTCATGGCAGAGACGACAGCAACCAAGCGGCTGTCCTGACGGTACGCATCGGTGAGGATCCGAACCGTGCGGTCGATAGCCGTAGCGTTCCCGACCGACGTTCCCCCGAACTTCATCACCCGCATCGCGTTGG
>DAOTYK010000431.1:0-1807 GCA_034434855.1 Thermomicrobium sp. | reverse complement strand
TTTCTGGTCGGTCTGGTCTTTCCGGAACTCCAGCATGACTTGCACATGAGTCATGCTCGTCTCGGCTCGATCGTCTCGTTGAGTGTCCTGATCGTCGGGCTCTCCCAACCCTTCGTGGGTTGGCTCGTCGATCGGTTCTCGGCTGGCCTCGTGGCCCTCGTTGGTCTCACCACGCTCGGTGTGGGCCTCGTACTCGGCAGCCGGGCTCACGACGCGACCCTCCTCACTCTCGGCTTGGGTGCACTGGCCGGTCTGGGTTTGGCCACGGTTTCACCCACGTTGCTGACCCCGGTCGTCGCTGCGTGGTTCAGTCGTGGTCGGACAACAGCGTTGTCGGTCGTCGCGACGGCGAATCCGATGGGGCAGGCACTCGTCGTACCCCTGCTGGCTGCTCTCGTGGCAGCTGGCGGGTGGCGCAGAGCGCTTTTGCTGCTCGGATTGGCGCTCGTCGCGCTCGGGCCGGTGGCATTCCGGTTGCTCGCTCACCGTTCTGCAGACCGCTCGCGAGTCGAGAGCAGCCAAGGGTGCAGCGTGATCGACGCATTGCGCTCGTTGGCGTGGTGGCAATTCGCCTTCGGATTCTTCGTCTGTGGTTTCACCATGGGCTGGGTCATGACCTATTTCGTCGACTATGCGACCCGGATCGGGCTTGGGCACACGGTGGCGGCGACGGGGCTTGCGCTCACTGGCTGGGCGAGCATCGCTGGTGCCTTCGCGACGGGCTGGTGGCTCGACCGCAGCGGCACGAGTTTGCCCTTGGCAGTCGTCTACGCCCTGCGTGGACTCGGGTTCCTGCTGTTGCTCGTCGTCGGTGCATCGAGCGCCGGCGTGCTGCTCGCGGCGCTGGTGATCGGCTTTTCGTGGAGCGCCACGACGCCACTGACCTCGTCGCTCTGCGCAGCGCTGTATGGTCGGCGTCGCCTCGGGACGATCTTCGGCCTCTTGTTCGCGGTGATGCCGGTCGGCACAGCGGCCGGGTCCGCGGTCGCTGGGATCCTCTTCGACTGGACTGGCCACTATACGCTCTCGCTCGTGCTGGCGGGAGGCCTGGGTCTGGCCGCTGCAGCCGTGGTGTGGCCGGTTCGGGTCGTGGCGCGTCCGTGCGCCGCGCGGGGCGTCGCGCCGCCGACCGCGGCCCCGATCCAGCCCGTCATGGAGTCGCGATGACTGCTTCGAAGCCACGGCCGGTAGCCGCGCGCCGCTGGGAAGTCGATGCGTTGCGCGGCCTCGCCTTTCTCGCGATGGTGATCTATCACGGGGCGTTCGATCTCGCGGCGTTCGGGGGGTGGCCCATCGCCGTGACCAGTGGCGGGTGGCGTCTCTTTGCCGATGGGATCGCCAGCACGTTCTTGTTCGTCGCCGGCATCTCGTTGGTGCTCGCGCGGAACCGATGGGCGAACTACCCCGAACGGTACTGGCGACACGTCGTGCGACGGACTCTCCGCTTGGGCGGGGCCGCGGGGCTGGTCACGCTGGTCACATGGCTGGTGAGCCCGCCCGACGTCGTCCTCTTCGGTATTCTTCATCTCATCCTGCTGTCGAGTCTCCTGGCCTTGCCCTTCCTCCGCTTCGGGGTCTGGAATTTCGGGTTCGCTGGGTTGGCTGTGCTCCTCGGATGGCTCGCCTCGCTACTGCCAGGGAATCGGTGGTTCTTCTGGTTGGGGTTGGTGCCGGAAGGATATCGGTCCTTCGATTTCCGGCCGCTGTTTCCCTGGTTCGGGGTGGTTCTCTCGGGTGTGGGTGTCGCGAGTTGGTGGTATGGTAGCGAACAACGTCGCTGGTCCCTACCGGATTGGAGCGATCGACT
>DAOTYK010000430.1:0-2263 GCA_034434855.1 Thermomicrobium sp. | reverse complement strand
GCGAGTTCCGCCAGGTGGACTGCCCGTTGTGGATTGCCCCGCGCGTGCAGCCCGCCGCGGATCTGCATGAGACACCCCGGATTGTCGGCCACGACGAGCGGTGCGCCGGTCGCGCCCGCCGTGCGCAGCTTGCGTTCCAAGATCGCTGCCGAAAGCTCCGGGTAGTCAAGGCTGAAGGTCCCACCGAACCCGCAGCAGAAGCTCGATTCCTCCATCTCCACCACCGTACAGCCCAGGACCTCGCTGAGGAGGCGCCGCGGCTGCTCGCGCAAGCCGAGCGCATTGGCCGACTGGCAACTGTCGTGGTACGTCACCACCGGGCCAGGCCGCGACCACTCCTGCGGGCCGAGCTGGGCGATCCGGTCGAGGAAGGTGACGAAGTCGACCACGCGGGCAGCGGCGCGGGCCGCACGCTCGCGCCACGTCGGCTCGTCGCGGAAGAGATGCTGGTAGTCCTGCGCGATCGCCGCGAAGCAGCTGGTCGAGGGGGTGACGATCCAATCGGCCTCGACCCGCTCGAGGAGCTCGATCGTCTGTCGCGCCATGATGCGAGCGTGCCGGCGGTCGCCCGCATTGTTGGCCACCAATCCGCAGCAATGCTGGTCGAGCGGGAAGACCACGCGGCAGCCACAGGCCTCCAGAACCTGGACCGTCGCTTCGCCCATCTCCGGCAACAGCCGATCGATGAGGCAGCCGGGGAAGAAGGCGACCGTCTGGCCGACGACTCGGCTGCCGGCGAAGCGGGGCGGCGGGGCCGCTCGTTCGCGGGCCAGCTCTGGGGCCAGGTGCCGCAGCCGGTCGCGCAACGGCCGCCGGGCCGGCGCCGGCAGGTGCCGGCCGCTCGTCGCGCCATCGACGAAAGGAAGCGCGCGGAGGAAGCCGTCGCGGTCGGCGAGCGGTGCCGTGGCGAGCGCCCCCAGCCGGGCCCACCGATCGCCGCTGCGCGGGTCGCTCCAGCGCTCGAGCACGGCTCGCTTGAGGAAGGGGAGCCCGAGTCGCTCAGCCACGCGGGCGCGCACGTCGAGAATGAGGCGCGGGATCGGGATGGCGACCGGGCAGACCGTTTCGCAGGCGTTACAGGAGACGCAGAGGCTCTGAGGGTCGGCCACCGCCTCCAGCCCGTGATGGATCGCGGTCAAGGGGAGGCCGATCGGGCCGGTATAGATGTGTCCGAAGAGATGCCCACTGACCACCTGGTAGGGTGGGCACACGTTCGAGCAGGCACCGCAGCGGATGCAATAGAGGGCATCGACCAGTTCCGGATCCTGGCGTGCCGCCAGCCGCCCGTTGTCGAGCAGGACGATGTGCAGCTCGCGTGGCCCGTGCGCGCCGCGCACCAGCTGGATCTCGATGTCGGCCGTGCGGGTGGGACCGGTGACGAAGAGGACGCGGACGGTCAGCTTCTGGGCAGCGCCGGCTCGGGGCAGGACGCGCAGCAGCGGCGGGATATCGTCGAGGGTGGGGACGATCTTGTCGATCCCCACCACGGCGACGTGGATCGGGGGGAGAGTCGCGACCAGTTCGGCGTTCCCCTCGTTGGTGACGATGACGAGCGTGCCGGTCTCGGCGATGGCGGCATTGGCGCCGGTGATGCCGATCTCCGCCTCGATGAAGGCGCGGCGGAGCTCCTGGCGGGCGACCTCGACCAGCTGCGGGGGATCAGGCGGGATCGGGCGGCCGAGCACGCGGGAGAAGAGCTCGGCGATCTGCTCGCGCGACTTGTGGATGGCTGGGCCGATCAGGTGCGACGGTCGCTCGCCGGCCAGCTGCACGATCCACTCACCGAGGTCGGTTTCGACGACGCGGGCGCCGGCATGCTCGAGCGCCTCGTTGAGGCGGATCTCCTCGGTGGCCATCGACTTCGACTTGACGACGAGGTGTGCTCCGGTGCGCTGGACGAGTTCGGCGATGTAGCGGCGGGCATCCTCGGCCGTGCGGGCCAGGTAGACATTGGCGCCGACCGCCTCGGCCTGGCGCTGGAAGGTGGCGACGAGCTCGGGAAGCTGGGCGATCGCCGCCTCCTTGCGCCGACGGAGATCGCTGCGCAGGGCGGCGAAGTCGACGTCCGCGAACGCCTCGGCGCGTCGCTGGCGATAGCGGGTGAGTGTCCGCTCGAGCGCCGCGCGCTGGGCGTGATTGGCCAGTGCCGCATCGAGCGCGCGCTGGAACGTCTTGCTCCGTGCTGGCATGCTCTCCTCCTCTCGCGCCGGCACCGCAGCTCGCCTGACAAGTGTAGCGCGCCGGTGCGCGGCGCGAGACGGCC
>DAOTYK010000429.1:0-1694 GCA_034434855.1 Thermomicrobium sp. | reverse complement strand
CGCCGCTCCGCCGCTTCTTCCCAGAAACCGGCCATTTCCTCGCCCACGGTTTCCTCCGCTTCTGGCTCCGCAACGGCGGGCTCCCCGTCTTCGGGTACCCGATCTCCGAAGAATTCACCGAAGTCGATCCCGAAACCGGCCAGCCCGTCACCGTCCAGTACTTCGAGCGTGCCCGCTTTTCCTGGCACCCCGAGGCGCTCGGCACGCTCTGGGAAGTCCAGCTCGCTCGCCTCGGTGCCGACCTCGCGGCCCGCGATGGCGTCGAGACCGCTCCCGTCCCCCGCCAGCCCGGCGTGCCTGACTACGATCCGACCCTCTTCCCGCGCGCTTTCCGCTTGCCGGTGCTCATGTACCACGATGTCGGCGAGCCGGCTGCCCGCTACCGCATCCCCCTCTGGCGCCTCGAGCAACAGCTCGACTGGCTCCTCGCCAACGGCTACGTCACCATCTCGCTCGAGCAGGCGTTCGAGGCGCTCCTCGCCGATGGCCCCCTGCCCGAGCGAGCCGTCGTCATCACCTTCGACGATGGCCCGCGCAGCCAACTCGCCGCGGCCCGCGCGCTCGCTGCCCGCAACATGACGGCGACCTTCTTCGTCCTGCCTGGCCGGAGCGGGCTCGGCGCAGCCGAGCTGCGTGAGCTCCGTTCCATGGGCCACGAGATCGGTTCGCATTCCATGACCCACCGCGCCATGACGCGCCTCGACGATGGCGCCGTCCGCTGGGAAGCCGAGACCAGTCGCCGCACGCTCGAGTCCTGGCTCGGTGAGCCAGTCCGCTTCTTCGCCTACCCGGGAGGCGATTGGAACCCCCGCGTCGCGAGCATCGTCAGTACCACCGGTTACCTCGGCGCGATGGCTGCCTGGGGCGGAACAGGGTGGACGCGCGAGAAGCGCTGGGTCGAGCCGCGCGTCGAGATCGACGGGCGCATCTCCCTGGAGCGCTTCGCCTGGTACGTCGAACGTTTCTGAGGCTCGCCGCATGCTTGCCGCTCGCCAGACGAGACCGGCTGGGTCGTTCGTCCCAGCCGGCCCGCGTCCCCTTCCCTTCCCGGCGCAGGATGGTATTCACCCAGCTTGTTGCTTGGCCCGCCGGCGCTCCAGAAAGCGCTGGATCGCTTCCTGCGCCTCCGTTGTCGCGAAGACCCGCAAGAAGAGTTCGCGTTCGAAGCGCAACGCCGCCTCCAGCGGCATCTCGAGCCCGGTCACGATCGCCGCTTTCGCTGCCCGCACCGCTGCCGGCGGGTACTGCGCGATCTGTTGCGCCAGTTCGAGTGCTCGCTCGAGATATTCTTCCGCGGGGACGATCAGATTGACCAGCCCCCAGCGTTCGGCCTCCTCCACCGAAAACTCTCGGCCGGTCAGCACCAGTTCCATCGCCCGGTACTTGCCGAAGCGGCGGGCCAAGAGTTGTGTCCCTCCAGCCCCTGGAATGAGCCCGATCTTGATTTCCGGCGCTGCGAACCGCGCCCCCTGTGCCGCCACCACGATGTCGCAGGCGAGCGCGAGCTCGAGCCCTCCCCCGAACACGTAACCGGAAACAGCCGCGATCAGGGGCTTGGGAAAGTGCCGGATCGTGTCCCACTGCGGAAGGTCAGAGCGGCTCGTCGCCAGCTCCTCGACCGTCACTCCAGCGAAGCCGTCGATGTCGGCACCCGCCGAGAATGCCCGCTCGTTGCCGGTCAGGACGACCACGCG
>DAOTYK010000428.1:0-2540 GCA_034434855.1 Thermomicrobium sp. | reverse complement strand
TGACCGTGACGTCGCGCTCACTCTCTACCTGAACGGCGAGCTGCTTCTTCGCAGGGGAGAAGGCGATCCACGGACTGCACCGCTCACGGTGCGGGTGCCGTCGCAAGAAGTGGAATTCGGTGTCCTGCGTCTCCGCGCCCAACTCGGGACAGGGCGGGTGCAACCCCTCCTCAGTCCGCTCCCGCTCGTCGTCGGTGCAGCGGTCCTGCTCGCGACGCTGGCGACAGCACTCGCGCTCGCCGTCGGCTGGCGCACTGCCCGAGCCAACCAGCGCCTGCGCGCCTTGAGTGTCGAACTTCGTGACGAGATCGACGAGCGCCGCACGATCGAGCGGCTCCTGGCCGAACGAGAGGCCCGGCTACGCGTGCTCCTGCGGCAGCTGCCTGCCATCGTGTGGACCGTCGATCGCGATCTCGTCTTTACCTCGAGCGAGGGGGCTGGATTGGCGCATCTCGGGCTCCGGCCAGGCCAAGTCGTCGGACAAACCTTGTTCGAGTACCTCGGCACCAGCGATCCCGATCATCCCGTGATCCGCGCTCACCGGCTCGCGCTGGCCGGGGAGCCGCAAGAGTACGAGTTCGCCTGGCACGACCGCTTCTTTCGCGTTCGCCTCGAACCATTGCGCGATCCCGATGGGGCGATCACCGGTGTCATCGGGATCGCTTTCGACAGCACCGACGAGGTGCGAGCACGCGAGCAACTGGAGCGGCTCGCCACGACCGACGAGCTGACGAGCATCGCGAACCGCTCCTCGCTGTTGGCGCATTTGGAGCACCTGGCCAGCGCCGGTGAACCGTTCGCTGCTCTGCTGATCGATCTCGACGGTTTCAAAGCGGTGAACGACACGCTCGGGCATCTGATCGGAGACGCCGTCTTGCGCGAGGTCGCCCAGCGCCTCCAGCGCAGCGTTCGCCAAGATGACCTGGTGGGCCGGCTCGGTGGCGACGAGTTCCTCGTCCTCGCCCGCGTGCGCGACAAAGAAGGTGCACGCGAACTCGCCAACCGGATCCTGGTAGCCCTCACCCACCCGTTCCGCATCGACGGACAGACGATCCATCTCGGGGGCAGCATCGGCATCGCGTTCTGCGATGATCAGCCGTGCAAGACCAGCGAACTGCTCGGAGCAGCCGACCTCGCTCTCTACGAGGCCAAGCGACGCGGCAAAGGGCGCGTCGTCCTGTTCTCGCCTGAACTCGCGGAGGAGGCGACGCAACTGGTCGCTCTCGGCGAAGCACTCCGCGCGGCGTGCGAGAGCAACGCGATCAGCTTCGCAGCGCAAGCCGTCATTCAACTCCGGACCGGTCGGGTCGCTGGCATCGAGCTCATTCCCGAATGGAGCGATCCCCAGCACGGGACCTACCGGGGAGAAGACCTGGCAGCGTTGGCCGAGCGCACTGGCCTCGCTGACCTGCTCGCTCTCCGCGGCATCCGGGAGAGCCTCGACTGGCTCCGCGAGTTACCGAAGCGCTCGTTCGTCGCCCTGCGCTTTCCTGGCCGAGCAGTGCTGGCAGACGAGGTAGTGCAGACCTTGCGCGAGCACTTGAGCGAAGTGGCGCGTGACCAAAAACAGCTCTGGATCGATCTCCCCACCTCGCTGCTGCGCTCGCCGCGCGACCGGCAGGCGCTCCAGGCATTCCCGTCAGAAGGAGTCGGCATCCTCGTACGCGATCCACTGCTTACGCCGGAAGGGATCGAGCCGGTCTTGTCGCTTCCCCGCGTCGGCATCCGGATCCCTCGGGGATTCGTTCGTTCCTTTTTTACGGATCCGCGAGCAGCTATTCTGACCCGTGCCTTGCTCCAAGTCACGCACGATCTCTCGCTCGTCAGCTTAGCTGAGGGGATCGACGAGTTCGCGACCTTCGTCGCACTGGCTCGCTCTGGCTGTACCTACGGGGTGGGGCCACTGTTCGGGGGCGAACTCGCTCGCGTCCGGGCGATCGCAGCCGCGCACGACGGAGCGCACTGGAGTGCGCTGGCTCGCGACGCTGCGACGCCAGCGGAAGCTCACCCCGATGGAGCCACAGAACGGGTGCAAGCGAACTGGCAACCGGCGGAGGAGTCCGAGTATCATCGCCGGCAAGAACGGTGAGTCGTTTCCATCGGTGACCTACCCGATGATCGCTGTCGGTGACCGGATCGTCGATTTCGCTCTCGAAGATCTGGACGGAAGGCGTTTCGAGACGCGCCGTTTCTACTTGCGCCGCGGTCTCGTGCTCGTGTTCCTGCACGAGTGGCCATGTGCTGATTGCCTTGCCTACCTGCGCCGGCTCAGTTCCATCGCCGACGAGATCATCCGAGCGCGGAGTCAGCTCCTCGCACTCATCCCGCTCGGCCGGACACTGGCCGTGCACTGGCCTGGTGACGAACCGCCACCCTTTCCGCTCCTCCTGACCGAGGGAGAGGAGCTGCATCGCCGTTTCGGTCTCCTCGACGGAGCAGGACGACCAGTCGCAGCCGTTATCGTGACCGACGACACGGGAACCGTTTGGGAAGTCTGGCGAACGGGAGACCAGCACGACCTCCCAGACCAGCTCGATCTG
>DAOTYK010000427.1:0-2919 GCA_034434855.1 Thermomicrobium sp. | reverse complement strand
GTCAACTGGTTCATGAACGTCGGGATCGTCGCCAAAGGGCGGTTCGAAATCCGCGAGCCGCTGTCCGAGCGGAACGATTACGTGCTGCTGCGGGCACTCATGGATCTCGTCGTGGCGGTCTCGGCTTGTCCGCAAGACCAGAATCCGTGCAATGCCTTCAATCCGACCGATATTCTCATCCGTATCTATGACTGACGACGCTCAAGCGATGAAATGCAAAAACGTCAGGGGCAATCGCTCAGCTGGTGGAATTTCGACCACCTGGCCCTCGATCGCGACCGCATGGGTGCGCGGGTCGACCTCGACGCGGGGTGAGGCGGTGTTGTAGCGCATGGCGTCTTTGAAGACACTCCGGACATTCCGGACGGCCACGAGGCGGCGCTGCAGTCCACTGCGCGCGAGGTGGCCCGATGCAGCGGCGACTGGTGCGACGAAGGCGACGCTCAGTGCAGCCGGAGCTCGTCCGAGTCCTCCGAACATCGGTCGGTAGATCAACGGTTGACTCCAGCGCGTCGAGCCCATTCCGTCGCCGACGGGTGCCCAAGCGACGAAGCCAGCCTTGATGACTGCAACGGGCTTGGCGCCGAAAAAAGCAGGATGCCAGAGGACGATGTCGGCGAGCTTGCCCGGTTCGAGGCTTCCGACTTCGTGATCCAGTCCGTGAGCGATGGACGGATTGATAGTGTACTTGGCCAAGTACTGGAGGATGCGCGGGTTGTCATCGCCGTTCCCGGAAGCAGGGTCGTAGCCACCACCGCGAATCTCCTTCATGCGATGAGCGAGTTGCCACGTCCGGGTGATCACTTCGCCGATCCGCCCCATCCCTTGCGAGTCGGAGGACATGATGGCGATGGCACCGAGATCGTGGAGCACATCTTCCGCTGCGATCGTGCTCGCTCGTATGCGATCGCGCGCGGCGGCGAGGTCGCTCGGGATATCAGTGGCCAGTCGGTGGACAGCGATGATCATATCGAGCAACTCAGCAGTACTGTTGACGGAATAGGGAATCGTCGGGCTCGTCGACGAGCCGATGACGTTCGGCTCGGAGACGATTTCCAGGATATTGGGTGCGTGGCCGCCGCCCGATCCCTCAACGTGGTACGCATGAATGGAGCGCCCTGCAATCGCGGCGATCGTCTCCCGCAGTGACCCAGCTTCGTTCAGTCCGTCGGTGTGCAGGGCAACCTGCACACCTGCTTGCTCGGCGATGGTCAGGCACGCATCGATGACTGCTGGGAAAGCGCCGACATCTTCGTGAATCTTGAATCCCGCGCAGCCGGCTTCCAGGTGCTCGACCAGCTGGGCGGTGTCGGAGGAGCCGCGACCGAGTACGGCGAGGTTCAGCGGGATCGTCTCGAATGCTTCGAGGAGGTGACGCAGATTGTTCACCGGGTTGACACCGAGATCCCAAACACCGCCGGATCCCTGCGCGACGAGCGTGGTGATGCCGGCGCTGAGCGCAGCGGGGACGACGCTCGTGGAAGAGAGGTGCACGTGGGCATCGACCCCGCCAGGCGTGGCGATCAGCCCCTCACCCGGGATGATTCCGGTGGCATTGCTAATGAGAACCTCGACGTCCTCCATGACGTCCGGATTCCCGGCTCGGCCGACAGCGACGATGCGACCGTCTTTGATGCCGATGTTGCTCTTGAAGATGCCGAGTACCGGGTCCATCACGACGACGTTCGTGATGACGAGATCGAGCTTGCTGGGGCCGTGGTGGCGCCCAGCCAACATGCCGTCGCGGACAGGGCGACCGAAACCGACGAGCGGCTCGAAGCCGGGCAGGGTGTCGTCCCGCTCGATGCGAGCGTACAGGTCGGTGTCGGCGAGCCGAATACGGTCGCCCGCGGTGGGGCCGTACCAACGTGCATAGTGTCGGCGGTCGATCCGGATCGGCATGACCGTCGTCACTCCTCCGGTTCGTGACAAAAGCCTCGAGCGATCATCCGATCGATGAGCGCATCCACGTCGATCGCGTCGAGGCGACCATCGACCAAACCGTGAAAACCACGCACGATCCGCTGACCGCCGATCGGCACGACCGGGAGTTCGACGGTTTGGCCGGGTTCGATGCGCACCGCCCAGCCGACTGGTAGGTCCGGTCGCATGCCGAAACCCTTGCGCCGGTCGAAACAGAGTGCGGGGTTGGCCTCGAAGATATGGAAGTGGGCGGTGAGGTGGACGGGGACGGTACCGCGATTCGTGATGCGCAGGCGGGTGACGGGAAGGCCGGCATCGATTTCGATCGGATCAGGACCAGGGATGATTCCACCCGGCGGGACAGGATGCTCGCTCATCGGATGGGATTCCTGAGGGTCACGAGGCGCGTACCGTCAGCGAAGAGCGCGTCGATGTAGAGAACAGTGAGCATTTCCGGAACTCCAGGGAGAACGTCATCGCGCGTGAGGAGGGAACTGGCATGCGCGACCACCTCCTCGTAGGAGCGCCCAGCGCGTGCTTCTTCGTACACTTCATCGCAGAGAAGGGCAGCCGCCTCCGCATAATTGAGCTTGATCCCGCGTGCGCGGTGGCGACGGGCGAGTTCGGCCAAGGTGAACACGGTCAACCGGTCGAGCTCTTTCGGGGTCACGTACATGACTCATGCTCCCGCGACGAATGCGCGATTCGCGACGGACTGTCTTGGAGGAATGAGGCATCCGTCAGCACTTCCAAGCGAGTTCGGTAGGGAATACGGTATTGTCGCATCAGGTTGGCGACATTGACTCGGCGGTAGCCGGAGGGCAGCAAGGGGACACGGTGACGGGAAAGAGCGAGCTTGGTCGGGAGGTATCGACCGAGTTTCCCTTGTCGGATGGCTTCCGCGAGGAGATCGAGGTCGGCCCGTCCCGGTACGTCCTCGATGGCGGTGTCCGGTGGTCCGGCCAGTGGATCACGCTCGAGCCAAATATAGAGTCG
>DAOTYK010000426.1:0-4391 GCA_034434855.1 Thermomicrobium sp. | reverse complement strand
ACCCATGCATCGGCCAGCCCCGCACCAGGAACCATCTCAGGATTATCGTGACGCAGTCACTGCACTGTCACACAGTAGTAGTTGTTTCCGAGATTGACGTCCGCACTCTGCGGCACGATGACCCGCACGCAGTTGGTCGCTGGCTTCTGGCTCACTGTCGCCGTGAAGCTGAAGTTCGCGATGTACCCGGGCGGGATCGGATTCTGGGCCGTGCAGGCGAAGCCGACACAGTTCCACGAGACCGTTCCACCCGTCTGGGTGATCGTCAGTGGTCCACTCAGCGTGATGTTGGGATCTGGGTAATCGATCGCTTGGGTGCCAGCGGGACACGAGCCACTCCCGGTGTTCGACACCGTGACCACGACCGTATAGACGTTCGGCTGCCCCGTGGGCTGCATAACCTTGTCGGCGACCATATCGCACGCAGCCTGCGGCGTGGGAGTGGGAACCGGCGTCGGCGTCGCGGTGGGGGTGGGAGTCGGCATTGGCGTCGGACTCGGCGTCGCGGTGGGGGTGGGAGTCGGCATTGGCGTCGGGCTCGGAGTCGCGGTCGGTGTCGGCGTGGGCGTCGGCGTTGCCGTTGGGGTCGGCGTCGGCAGCGTAATCGGCGTCACGTTTGCGACGATCGTCGGCTTCTTGACGACGGTCGGGGTCGGCGTCGGCCAGCACTCGTCACCGGGGATGCAGGTCGGATTGCCGCCCACCAACGTCGTCCCGACCGGAGAAGGCTTGGGGGTCGGTGTCTTCGTCGGCGTCGGGGTCGGCGCAGGTCCCCCATCCAGCGCTGTGGACGGACCGGTCACGGTACTTATGCCGCTCGGCGTGAGCGCGAGCGGGGTCTTGGTCGGTGTCGGCGTCGGCAGTGGTACACACACCGTGAGGTGCAGCGACTCCACAGACGGATTGTGGAAGACGACCACGTCCAGAAAGCCGTTCCCGTTCAGCACGTTGAGTCCGACCGGTTGCAGCTGCATCACGATAGGGACGGCGTTCGGAAAGTTGGCCGTCGTCCACGGCTGTGACACGGCGGTCGAGGCGTCGAGCGACTGGAAGAAAGTGTTTCCACTGTTTGGACTGGCAAGTTTGATCGAGTCTGTTCCATGGTCGTACTGCGGCCTCATCCAAACCGTCACCCACGCCGCGACGATTGACCCAGCCCCAGGGACATTGTTGAAGGTATGCAGGACGAACTGGGGCCAATTCGCCACCGCAGGAGGTCCGGACGGCAGGACACCAGAGTAGACGTACACCGAAGGAAACGACGCGACGAGCGATGGCCGGGGCGTCAACGGCTGCCCTGGACCGACCGACAGTGTCGAGCCGACCGTTCCTGGTGGACACACGATCCCGGCGATTGGAGACGGGATAGGCGTCGGGTTTCCGAGCAGCGAGCCGCTGCACGCGGCGAGCGCGAGCGCAGCCGCCACCACGAGTATCGGCAGGACGGGGAACCGCTGTCGCATCGTCATTTCCTCCTCTCGACGAGACGAACGGTCTGGCATCGGCTCGACGCTCGGTGCCGCGCCCGCTCGGTCCGAGTGGGCTGGTGCACCACCGCGACCGGCTGTTCTCCTTGTGGCTGGTGCGACTCGACACGCGGCGCAAGGCGACCGGTGTTCCGCACGCTGGGTGCTCTTCTCACGGCAACGCCTCGCACCAGGTGTCGTTGGCCGCGTTCGTGTCCGCAGCGTTCGCCACCGTCGCGCAGAGCTGCGCAGCCCCGCCCGACAACGTCGCCATCGTCTGGAAGCCGACCTGGTACATCGTGCCGGGCGGGTTGCCGGGGATCGTCGCCGCTGCGGTGCAGCTGGTTCCGCTGCAACTCCAGCTGGCCGTCCCGTTGTACTCGTAGGCCAATCCCAACGGACCGAAGCTCAGTGCACCGCTCGGCGAAACACTCAGGCTGAGCGTCGTCGGAGCTGGGCAGCTCGACCCTCCCACACTGCCCAGCCCGACGGTGACCTGGTATGTGCCCGGTATCGTCTCGAGGAGACCGATGTTGACCGTGAGATCGCACCCCGCAGTCGTCGTCGGCGGCGTATCGTCGCCCGGCGCCGGTGTCGGGGTCGGCGTCGGCGTGGAAGTGGACGTCGGCGTTGGCGTCGGACTCGGCGTTGCGGTCGGGGTGGGAGTCGGCGTGGGTGTCGGACTCGGTGTCGCGGTCGCCGTCGCCGTCGGCGTCGAAGTCGAACTCGGGGCGGAGGCTACAGTCGCGACGGGCGAAAGCGGTCCTAGTACGTTGCCTGGAGCTGCGGCAGTACTCGCAGGCTGTGCTGTCGGCACTGCCGGTGACGGAGCAGTGCTGCTACTTGAGCCGGTCGCTGTCCCCGTACTGGCTGCCTGGGGTGTGACGACTGCTGGGGTCGTCGGAACCGGTGTCACCGGCGCACCGCACGCTCCCACGGTGAGTGCGCCAGCGATGATCACCATGACGAGCCATCTCCCATTGCGGGACATCGGTTCAGAACCTCCTTCGCTCCCGCACGGCGGCGCACCCACCTGGTGCGTCGTCATGCTCGACCTGTTCTCGACGAAACAGAACTCGCTTCCGTTGCTTTTCCCTCCCCCTTTCCCCGGAGACGTGCCGACCGGGTGCTCATCGCATACAACGGACGAGCACCCGGCCCGGTTACACCGCGATGCTAGCGGCAGACGAGCACGATCGTCGGTGGCGTCGGGCGGGTGACCTGCCGGCTCTTCGGCCCCTGCCCGAGCAGCTCTTCACCGTCCCAGTTGACCGCTGCGAGATCTGCCAGGATTCGGATCCGCACCGGCACGCCGAGGAGACGGAGCGTCGCCTCGCGCTCGCTCACCTGGACCTCGAACTCACCAGCAGGAAGCCGGAAAGTCGCCGGCTGCCCCGGTGCCAAGAGACTCGGCACCCCGAGCGCGCGCCCGGCCAGCACCGCCGGTCCCGCCAAGCGCAGCTCGAGCGGCGGACAGTTCCGGGTCTCCACTGTCACTGGTGCGGTGCCCCAACTCAGGTAGGCCCAGCCCGCCGAGACGAGCACCGTACCCCCCGCAACCAAGCCGACGAGCGCCTTCCCCCAAACCGACTGCCAGAGCCGTTCCCGTAGCGTCTGCACAGCGTGCGGTGTCGGGCCTGGCGTCGCCAGCGCCTGCTCGAGCGACTGGCGGATCTGCGCCCGGACCTCCGGCGCCGGCAGGATCGGCACCAGTGCCGGGAGGAGATCGGCTGCGCTGACGGCCCGGCGGTTGCGCTGGCACACTTCGCACTGCTCGACGTGTCGTGCAACCGCGCGCCGGAGTTCGGGCGTCAACCCCAGCGGCAGCGCGACGCCCTCCAGCAGGCGCGCCAGTTCAGGGCAGTCCTCGCGCCCGCGGCGAGCCAGCAGGAGAACCGTAAAGCTCTCTTCTAGTGCATCGCGCACCCGGCTGAGACGGGTGTTGATCGCGCCTCGCCGGACGCCGACGACGCGGGCCACCTCGGCCGGCGTGAGGTCGTGCCGCAGCGCCAGTTCCAGGATAGTGTAGTCGCTGGTCGGCAATCCGCGTGCCGCTTGCCAGACCAGCTCGGCCAGTTCGCGCCGTCGTGCTGTCTCCTCCGGCTCGGCCTCGGGACCGCTGGCTAGGAGCTCGGGCTCCCACTCCTCCCCCTCCGGGGAAGGGAGCTGCGAGAACGCGGTCGTGCGTTGACGGCGCTGGTAGTCGATGACGGTGTTGCGGGCGATGGTGAACAGCCAGGCGCGCAGGGAGCCTTGGACGTGGCGAGCCCGCAGCCCTTGCATCGCCTTGAGGAACGTGTCCTGGGTGAGGTCGGCCGCCACCTCCCGATCGCGCACGAAGCGCGCGACGAAGTCGTAGACCCGGTCGACGTACCGCTCGTAGAGCAGCGCGAACGCCTCGCGGTCCCCCGACCGGAACCGTGCGACGAGCTCGTCGTCGGTGAGGTCCGATGGCTGCTTGTGGACGAGTGTCGTTCGGCTGGTCATCGCTCGCTGGAACTCGCTCCCCTGTCCTCATCGACGAACGGTAAGAACTCTGGGTTCGCGGTCTTTCAGGGCATCCGGCAGAAATCAGGAGAAGTCTAACACCGCTGCGAGTCGTCATGGTGATACGGGCAGTTTAGCCGAGCTGCACACCCTGGTCGCGCGCAGAGTGCCCCTGCTCACGTCACCGTCCTCTCCAAACATGCGCTGCTTTGGGAGATCATCGTTATCCGGTCCGCATGCCACGACACGACTTCGAGTATCCTTCCCCCTTCGAGAAGCTTTGGGAAACATATGGAGCCAAAGGCTCGCAGAAAGGATGCCAACGCGATGCGGGTGATGAAGTTCGGGGGAACGTCGGTCGGGAACGCTACGGCTATCGACCGCACGGTTCGGATCCTCACCGATGCGTACCGTCAGGACAGCCGCTTGGTTGCTGTC
>DAOTYK010000425.1:0-1567 GCA_034434855.1 Thermomicrobium sp. | reverse complement strand
CACGATCTATGTCACCCATGACCAGGAAGAAGCGTTGACGATGTCCGATCGTATCGCCGTCATGCGTGATGGGCGTATCGAGCAGATCGGAACGCCGCGCGAGTTGTACGAGCGGCCAGCCAGCGAGTTCGTGGCCAGTTTCATCGGGGAATCGAATTTTCTCACGGGTCGACTGGAGCGGCGTGACGGGCACGCCTATCTGGTCACCGAAGACGGTTGGAGAGTAGTGATCCCCGATGTAGAGGATTTGCCTGCCGGCGAGCAGGTGACGGTTGCTCTGCGACCAGAACGGATCGTCCTCGGAGAGCGGCGTGGTGAGAACCAAGCTGAGGCGACCATCGAGGAGATCATTTACGTGGGTGAAGCGACGAAATTCCGCGTTCGTCTCTTTGGCGATCGACTTTTGACGGTGAAGCAGCCGAGCAGGTTGGAGACGATGCGCTGGCAGCGCGGGGAACGGGTTCTCCTCAGCTGGCGAGCTGAGGATGCGGTCCTCCTACGGGGACGACATCGAGAGGAGGCGGTCGATGCCTGTTCCGAGTCACGCTGATGCTGTCGTCATCGGTACGGGAGCCTTCGGACTGTCCGTCACGTTGCAACTAGCTCGATTGGGGTTGCGCAGCGTAGTCGCCTTGGATCGGTATCCGATCGCTTCCCAGACTTCGCCGCGTGCGGCTGGACTCTTCAAGCTCGTGCAAGCGGACGAATTGCGGACACGCCTTGCCCGTCTGGCTGTCGAGACGGTCATGAACTTCGAACGTGACTTCGGTGTGACGCTTCCCTATGTCCGATCGGGAAGTCTCATGGTCGCGCGAACCGAACGCCATGCTCGCGTCATCGAGCAGGAAGTGAGCGATGCGCAACGTTGGGGTGCCGACGTTCATCTCGTATCAGCGAGCGAGGCGCAGGCGCTGGCACCATTCCTGCAGGCCAAGCCGATTCTTCGTGCAGCCTATGTGCCTGGCGATATCTACATCGAGGAACCAGTGAGTCTCTTGAACGCCTTTCGTGAGGCCGCCGAGCTTCTGGGTGCGCGCATCATCGGAAACGTGCCGGTCATCGGTATCGATGTGCGAGATTCAGCGGTGCGAGCAGTGCACACGCCTGAGGGGACCATCCAGACCGACATCGTCATCGATGCAGCGGGAGCGTGGGTGCGTGCGGTTGCTCGCCTCGCTGGTGCTGACTTGGCTGTCCAACCGATGCGGCACCAACTGGCTATCACACAGCCGATCAGTGGCACGGGGAGCGAGCAGGCGATCGTGCGGATCTTCGATGCTGCGGTGTATGTCCGGCCGTGTCGGGGTGGTCTGATGTGGGGCGGGTTCGAGGCGAATCCGCTACCGTTCGATCCCACCGCGCATGGTGACGATTTTCGTATCGAGATGACCCCACTCGATTTCGGAATTCTTCAGCAGTGCGCGGAAAGTGTGCGTGACGTGGTTCCGGTCCTGCACGATGTGCCTATCCAGGAGCATCGCGGTGGACTGTTTACGATGACACCGGATGGTCGCTTCGTCGTCGGACCTGTTCCCGCGGTCAGAGGATTGTGGGTGCTGAGTGGCTG
>DAOTYK010000424.1:0-4798 GCA_034434855.1 Thermomicrobium sp. | reverse complement strand
GGAACGATCGTGAGGGCTTGCATGGTCACTCGCTTTCTCGGGCCGGATGACCTGCCCGACCGACTAACTCTAGCGGGGCTGACGCTTTCCCGTCAAATCGTTCGTCGTTGAGGAGTGCGTCGTTGGAGAAGTGCGCGCGAGGGAATCGTTCACGAACTGGGAAAGGATCGGTTCCCTGCTGGCTGCACACGGTCACCGCTTGTGAGAAAGTCGATCCCTCGGCGACAATAAGCGCCGTCCTGCCGGTTGGGGCGGCATGGGCGGCAGGACGACGCGAGCGGCATGTATGGTTGGGAGGTCGAGCCTTGATCATCGGGATTCCCCGCGAGAGGAAACCCCGCGAATATCGTGTTGCCCAGCCACCCCACGGGGTCCGCGAACTGGTTCGTCATGGACACCGTGTGCTCGTGGAGCGTGGGGCGGGGATCGGCAGCGGCTTCGCCGACACCGACTACGAAGCGGCAGGAGCCGAATTAGTCGACGATGCGGAGACGGTGTGGTTGCAATCCGAAATGATCGTCAAGGTCAAGGAGCCGATCGAGTCGGAGTATCGTTTTCTCCGCCCCGGCCTCATTTTGTTCACGTTTCTCCATCTGGCGGCTGACGAGCGTTTGACGCGCGAGCTCATGACGCGTGAGGTCATTGCCGTCGCCTACGAAACCGTGCAATTACCGGATGGGTCGCTCCCGCTCCTCGCGCCGATGAGCGAGGTGGCTGGTCGGCTGGCTGTCCAGGTTGGGGCCTACTATTTGATGGAACCGTATGGTGGGCGGGGCGTTTTGCTCGGCGGCGTTCCTGGTGTCGCACCGGGCCGCGTCGTCATCCTCGGGGGTGGCACAGTTGGGACCAATGCTGCACAGATGGCGTTGGGCTTGGGTGCTGATGTGCTGTTGTTCGACATCAATGTCGAACGACTCCGTTACTTGGAGCAGATCTTGCACGGGCGATTCCAGACGCGGGTTTCCAGTGAACAGGTGATCGGTGAGGCGATACGGGAGGCTGATCTCGTCATCGGAGCTGTCTTGATTCCCGGTGCCCGTGCGCCCAAACTGGTTACCCGTCAGATGGTGCGAGGGATGCGACCAGGGAGCGTCATCGTCGATGTTTCGATCGATCAGGGCGGATGCGTCGAGACTGCACGGCCGACGACGCACGACGCGCCGGTCTACGACGTGGACGGCGTGCTGCACTACATGGTGACCAATATGCCGGGGGCTGTTCCGCGAACGAGCACGTTCGCACTCAGCAATGTGACACTGCGGTACGTCTTGGAATTAGCGGATCTCGGTTTGGTCGCTGCTGTCCAGCGCGACCGAGCGCTGGCCAAAGGCGTTAATGTGTTTAGAGGAAGGATCACGCATCCTTCCGTCGCGGAGTCGTTCGGTCTGCCGTACGTGCCCCTCGATGAGCTCTTGTAGGAGGGAGTAGCACGTGCGGTGGGCTCTCGTGTTTTCTCGCGATTCGGACGGAGAGTGGAGGCAAGACCGATGCAGCAGGCGATCGAGGAGTTCTTGACTGGCGTGGTGCGGGAGCGAGGCTTGTCGCCGAACACGATCGCAGCGTATCGGAACGATCTCGAGCAGTTCGCGAATTACGTTGCAGAGCGGTTCGGTCTGAGAGACTGGAGCGAGTTGGCGAGCGAGCATCTGGAGGCTTTTCTCGGCTACCTGCGTGACCGCCAGTATGCGGAAACGACGGCAGCGCGAAAGCTCGCGGCGATCAAATCGTTTTGCCATTACCTGCTTCGTGCTGGGCTGATCGGGGCGAATCCGGCGGATGGCTTGCCGGTTCCCCGGGTCGGCCGCTTCACACCGCGCGCCATCGGTCCCAAGGAGGTCGAGCAGCTGATCGCCGCTGCGTCTTCGGATCGCACGCCGGAGGGATTGCGCGATCGTGCGATGCTGATCACGTTGGCGACGACCGGCTTGCGGGTCAGCGAACTCACGGCTCTCGACCTGCGAGATGTCGATCTGAATCGTGGAGAACTGATCGTGCGGCGCCCGAATGGACGGGAACGCGTCGTTCCTCTCGCTCGAGAAGCGATCGAAGCGCTCCGCGACTATCTGGAACGCGGTCGTCCAGGGTTCACGACTTTGAAAGGCGAACAGGCATTGTTTCTCAACCATCGCGGATCGAGACTCACCCGGCAAGGCTTCTGGTTGATCCTCAAGAACTACGCAGCAGCGGCTGGACTCCCGGAGGTGACGCCGCATACTCTGCGACACTCCTTCGCCGTTCGAGCTCTCGTGGATGGGTGGGACCTGCGCGACCTCCAGCGGGTTCTCGGGCATGTCAGTCCAGCGACGACGCAAGTGTACCGGCAACTCATCGAGCGCATCGTCCAGTCGGATGGCCGACTCGTGACCGACCCTGGGTGCTACCATGAAGAGTTGACGATGGGGGCTGCTCGAGATCGAGCGGGTGAGCTGTAAGTTCGACTGGTGATCGCTCGACAGCCCCTCGTATACGCGAGGGGCTGTGTTTGTCTTCAGGAGGGGACTTTCCATGGACGGGCGTCACGCTGCCACTGTCCGACTGGAGACGATCGTCTCGCTCGCCAAGCGCCGTGGTTTCGTGTATCCGGGAAGCGAGATCTACGGTGGTCTGGCGAATACCTGGGACTTCGGACCGTTGGGTGCCGAGTTGAAGCGGAACATCAAGAACGCATGGTGGGAATACTTCATTCAACGTCGCGAGGACATGGTCGGCCTGGATGGTGGAATCCTCTTGCATCCCCGGGTCTGGGAAGCATCCGGACATGTGGAAGAGTTCAACGACCCGCTGATCGACTGCCGGCGTTGCAAGAGTCGCTTCCGGGCCGACACGCTCATCGAGGAGCGGCTCCATCGCTCGCCGGAGGGCTTGTCGCTCGACGAGATGACCAGACTGATTCAGGAAGCGAATCTGGCCTGTCCAGTCTGTGGTGTTCGTGACTGGACACCGGTTCGCAAATTCAACCTCATGTTCCGAACTTTCATTGGTCCCGTGGAAACGGAGTCGACACCGGTCTATTTGCGTCCGGAGACAGCCCAGGCGATCTTCGTCAATTTCAAGAACGTCGTGCAAACGAGTCGTGTCAAAATTCCGTTCGGAATCGGGCAGATCGGCAAAGCCTTCCGCAACGAGATCACACCGGGGAACTTCATTTTTCGCCTGCTCGAGTTCGAGCAGATGGAGATCGAATATTTCATCCGGCCGGAGATGTGGGAGGGGTATTTCGATCACTGGTTGAGCGAGATGGGGCAATTCTTGCGTTGGATCGGATTCAAGCCCGATCGCCTGCGGACTCGCGAGCACGGTCCGCAGGAACTCTCGCACTATTCCCGCAAGACAGTGGATTTCGAATACCTTTTCCCCTTCGGCTGGAAGGAGCTGTGTGGTCTGGCCTATCGTACTGATTACGACTTGCGTCGACATCAGGAATTCAGCGGTGAGGATCTCACCTACTTCGACCAGGAGCGGAACGAGCGCTACATCCCGCACGTGATCGAGCCGACGATGGGTGTGGAACGGCTCTTCCTGGCCTTGCTGTGCGATGCCTACGACGAGGAACCGGCAGTCGACGTAAACGGTAATCCCTACACGCGTGTCGTCCTTCGCTTTCACCCGCGAGTTGCTCCGTACAAAGTAGCGGTGCTACCGCTTCTGCGGAAACCGGAGCTCGTCACCGTGGCACGCGAGGTCGCACAAGAGCTCCGCCAGTTTTTCCGGATCGAGTACGACGAAACACAGAGCATCGGCCGGCGCTATCGTCGCCAGGACGAGATCGGGACGCCGTACTGCGTGACGATCGATTATCAGACGCTCGACGATCGTACCGTGACGATCCGGGACCGTGACACGATGCAACAAGTGCGGATCCCGATTGCAGGGCTCGTCGAGGAGATCGAGGCGCGCCTGCGATCAGCCTAATTCTGCCAGGTGATCGTCGTGCGCCTGCCTAAGGAGTTCGTCGAGGAGTCGCGCGAGTTCTTCGGCGGAATAGTAGTGAATGATCAGCCGGCCGCCGCGCGAGCTTGTACGGAGTTCGACCTTGGTGCGGAGGCGTGAGCGGAGGGTATCGATCACGTGCTCGATTTCGGGGGCGAGTGGGGGGCTCGTGCGACGAGATGGTTTCTTTTCTCGAACCCAGCGTCGAACCAGTTCCTCGGTCTGGCGAACGGTCAAGGATCGTCGGAGGATCTCTTGGAGCGCCGCGAGTTGGCTCGCTGTATCTGGCAGGGAGAGCAGGGCACGCGCGTGTCCCTCCGTGATGTCACCCTTGGCGAGCGCTCGCTGAATGGTCTCCGGTGCTTCGAGCAGGCGCAACGTGTTGGCGATGGCCGAGCGACTTTTCCCGACCCGTGCCGCGATCTCGGCCTGGGTCAGGCCGAACTCCTCCATGAGCGTCCGGTAGGCAGCGGCTGTCTCCAACGGGGAGAGATCGGCACGCTGGAGGTTCTCGATCAGTGCGATTTCGACCGCGTCCTTCGGGGACAGGTCACGGACGAGAGCAGGAACAGTCGTCAGTCCGGCCAGCCGGGCAGCCCGCCAGCGTCGCTCACCAGCGACCAACCGATAAGGGGGATTCCCTCCGCTGTGGGTTACGACGAGCGGTTGGATGATTCCGTGCGTTCGGATCGACTCCGCGAGTTCCTGCAAGCTTTCCTCGGAGAAAGATTGCCGAGGCTGGTGGGGATTGGGAGCGATGTCGTCGAGCGCGATCTCTCGGATCGCGTCCGGATCGACGGTCGTTCGAGGAATCAGGGCGTCCAGCCCTCGTCCCAAACCACTACGGCGTGCCATCGTCCTCCACCGC
>DAOTYK010000423.1:0-3130 GCA_034434855.1 Thermomicrobium sp. | reverse complement strand
GCGCGTGTCGGCGCGCCGCTCCCGGACGCGGGTTTTGCGCTCGCCCGTCCGCTCGGGCTGATCGTCCTCGCGTATCCGATCTGGTTGGCAGCCAACTGGCGGATCCTCCCGTTCGAGCTGCCGTGGCTACTTCTGCCCATGGCCGGTGTGGCGGGGTTGCTCTGGTGGTGGGGGAGGCACTGGTTGGGGGCACTCGTTCGACCACATGTCATCCCTCGCGCTGTGCTAGTCGAGGGCAGCTTTTGGGTCGGTTTCGCTTTCGTCCTAGCGCTGCGCTGGCTCTATCCGGACCTTTGGCACCCGTTCTTCGGCGGCGAAAAGCCGATGGAACTGGCGTACGCGAATGCGATCGCGCGCAGTCGCTGGTTGCCGCCATACGATCCCTGGCTCGCCGATGGAGTGCAGAACTATTATTACTACGGATTCTACATCAGTGCTTTGCTGTGGAAGTTGAGCGGACTTTTACCCGATCGGGCTTTTCAGCTGACGGTCGCGACCTTTGCCGGGCTCGTGGCGAGTCTCTCGGTCTCGCTGGGACTCGCCTCGGTTCGATGGTTGGTGGACAGCGATAGTCCCACCCCTTGGCGCAGACGGGTACTCGTGACCAGCGTGTTGGCGGGGCTGGGTTCCCTGTGGTGGATCCTCTTCGCCGGGAATTTCGACCCATTCGTCCAGGCCGTGACCCGGCGTTCACTGGCGATCGATTTTTGGCAGAGTTCGCGGGCGATCGCCCAGGCGATCACGGAATTCCCCTACTTTTCATTTCTTTATGCCGATCTCCATCCGCATCTCATCGCACTTCCTATCTGGTTGAGCCTCATCGCTCTCATCGTAGCTGCACATGCCGATCAGGAAGCACCTGTCCGGGAACGCGCTCTCCGTTGGATGACCAGCGTGTTGGTCGGGAGCACGGTGATGGTGGTCAATAGCTGGGATCTTCCCCTCGTAGCCCTACTCCTGGTGGCGATGACGCTGGTCACGATCGTACCGCGCCGACCTGTCCAACTGGTTTGGGTTGTCGGTGGGAGCATCCTCGCTCTCGCAGTATCGCGGCTTTTGTATTGGCCGTTTTACGAACGTTTCGCGAGTCCAGTCACGAGTCTCCGCCTACTGGAATATGGCACCCCTCCCGAGCAATTTCTCGTGCACTTCGGGATATTGCTGGCGCTACCGCTGCTTGCAGTCATCGCGAACTGGTCGCTTCCAGCGCGTTCCTTTTGGAGCCTCGGTTTGGTCGCAGTCGGTGCAACAGCGATCGGCTATGCTGCCGGCCTCCTGCTCCGAAGCGGTAGCTGGAATCAGGTCGAGCTATCCCTCAGTGATACATGGATCGTCTTGCTGCTCCTCAACGTCTTTCTTAGTGTCTCCTTCGGGTGCTCGCTCGCTGGTTTCGATCCGCTGCGGCCGGAAGCACTGTGGTGCGTCGCCCTCTTAGGTGCCGCAGTTGGCTTGTTCGGCTCGAGACATTTGGCAGCATCCCTGCTCGTCGTACCGACCGTTCTCGTGAGCGCATGGCTCGTGCAGCACTGGCGTGATCGGCGAGCACCGCTCCTGGGATTGTGGGTTGTGGCGGCAAGCATCGTCATTCTGATGGAAACCGTCGTCATCGTCGACGATCTCTATGGGTCGCCGTGGCAGCGGATGAACACCGTCTTCAAGCTCTCGTTCGAGGCCTGGCCCCTCTTGGCGTTGAGCGGCTGGGGTCTCTTCATCGATCGGTGGCACGCACAGTCGACTCTGCGAACCCGAGCGCGCACGTTCGCACAGCTCGTTCTCGT
This sequence comes from Thermomicrobium sp., assembly GCA_034434855.1. Taxonomy (GTDB): domain Bacteria; phylum Chloroflexota; class Chloroflexia; order Thermomicrobiales; family Thermomicrobiaceae; genus Thermomicrobium. The sequence continues at coordinate 1,352 of DAOTYK010000423.1, read as the reverse complement.
CGGTGTCGTCGGCATTTCGAGCCTCTACCTGTTCCTCGGGACACCACAACGACTCGCTCTCCGCCTGCCGTCGACACCGCAACCAGGGAGTCTCGACGGCTATGCATGGATGCGCGGCGGCTTTTACTTCACGAGTCGCGGAGAACCGATCTCGACGAGCGAGGACCTCGCCGCGATCCAGTGGTTACGACGGAATCTCTCGGATAATTCGGTGATTCTCGAGGCTTCGATCGGCCCCTACCGTGGGAACGGGTCTCGCCTTTCGAGTGCGACAGGTTTGCCGACTGTCTTGGGCTGGGATCGGCACGAACGGCAACAGCGCACGCGGGTTATCCCGACTGATGGAACGATCCGGTTGGAGTCGCCGCTCGGTCCGATAGTCGATGAACGACTGATCGCAGTCCGGGAGATATACCAGACCACTGATCCCACGCGGAAGCGCTGGCTGCTGTACCAGTATCGAGTCAGGTACGTCATCGTGGGACAAGTCGAACGGCGCTGGCGAATTCAGCCAGGGTTTGCTGGGGCGACGATCCCAGAAGAAGTTTATGCCTCACCCGAGGGAATCACTGCATTCGAGGCCTTGATCGGTGACACGCTTCGCGTTGCCGCGACGTTCGGCGACACGGTCATCTACGAAGTCGTACCGCTCAGCGAGAGGTGAGGTAACTCGGCATGCGCGATCTCGAGCTGGCTGTGCTGTGGCAGGCGATCTGGCTCGCCGCTGCCGCCGCGATCATTCCATGGCTTCGCTGGTTGCACCTTCCTGCGCGACCAGCGCAAGGGATCGCTCTCGCTACCGGACCAGCATTGGTGGTCCTTCCCCTTTGGTGGATCGGAATGTTATCGGAAATTCCTTTCGCGAGGGGGACACTGCTCTTTGTCTTTTCGCTCCTTGCGTTCATCGGTTGGGGACTGGTCATCGCACGAGGGCAGTCATGGCAGTCGCTGAGAGAAATCACGACAGCGTGGCCTCTCCTCCTCGTCCATACAGGTGCATTCGTCCTCTATGCTCTCTTTCGCAGTTACAACCCAATGATCCGCTACACCGAGAAGCCGATGGAGCTTGCTTTCCTCTCCGCAGCCTGGGCGAGTCCTGATCTGCCACCCCCTGACCCCTGGTTCGCTGGTCATCCGATCAACTATTATGTATTTGGTTACGTCGAGTTTGGTGCCATCGCGAAGGCGTTAGGATGCCAGCCAGAGTTCGCCTTCAATCTCGCGCTTGCTTCGCTCTTTGCCAGTTCAGTGACCGCTGCGTCCGTAGCCGCCTGGCTTCTCGCTACAAGATACGGAGCCAAAGCCCGTCTCCTTGTTGGAGCACTCGCACTCTTTCTCCTCGTCGGTATCGG
>DAOTYK010000422.1:0-3864 GCA_034434855.1 Thermomicrobium sp. | reverse complement strand
GGCCAGCCGACCTTCCCGCGCGCCCGGTACCTGGTGCACGCTCGAGAACTCGAGACGTTCCAGCGTGAAGACGTGCGCGCGGCCATGCACCAGATCGCACCCGGGTATCTCGACCGTTGTCTCGATCCGCTCGAGCAGGCAGGAATCCTGGCAACGGTGGACGATGACACCGAAATCGCGCCCGGACTCCACGTGACCATTTCGCGCGGCCACACACCCGGGATGATGCGCGTCGTCCTCAGCGGAACGCCAGACTCACTTTGGCTCGTGGCTGATACGTTCACGCATCCGGCTCAAGTGACCGAGCCGACCTGGTGTTCCGCGTTCGATATGGATCGTTCGCAAGCGATCGCAACACGTCTCGAGGTGCTCGGTCGAGCCCATGAAGAGGACGCACTCGTGTTCGCGAGTCACTTTCCGACGATCCCCGGTCGGATCCGGCAGGAGAACGGTTCGTTCTGCTGGGAGCCGATCAGCGATTAAGACCAACCCTGCAGGAGGGTCGTCAGCGCGCTGCTCGCGACGAGGAGCAGAACGAGCACGGCGACGAAGATGATCGTCACGGCCAAAAGCTGGACAAAAGCTGCTACATCGGCAGCGAACCAGGCTCGTGCTCGGCGAGTCGGCGCTGGTCGAAATGGAGTCGGTGCTGGAGCGATATAGCGCTGGAACAAGAGGTCTGCAACTGCCCGCTGGCGCAACTGCTCGTCATAGGCTCGTCGCCGAGCTGGATCGCTCAGCACCGCGTAGGCAGCGTTCAAGAGCTTGGCCCGCTCCTCGGCGACGCGACGTTTATCAGGGTCCCGTATTCGATCAGGGTGACAGTGACGCATGAGCTGCCGATAGGCACGCCTGATCTCGTCGCTCGTCGCCGTGACGGGGACCCCGAGAATCTGGTAGTAGTCCATGGTCGGATCGAAATCGCGCACCCCAGTCATCGTTTCTCGCCCCGCTCGGCTGGGCGACTCTCCAATTCTAGCGCTCCTCGCCTGCAGCCCGCTCGCATATCACCTCCTCCCTCTTCGCATGCGAAACAGGTTCCTTTGTCGTCCCTCCGGTCACCCTGCGCGAGCGAGACAGCGATACGGGACAACCGTCCAGCCTACGGACCGGAACCGTGTTCAGGTTGTGTCGAGGTGGAAGCTGGGAGACAATGACCCACGGGGTGTGGCGGTGACGGCCGGTTGGCGCGCCCGTGTCGAGCGAAGATGGCTCGTTGGCATCGACCCGATCGGTGCTGGCGCCGTCGTGCTCTCCGCTCTCGGTTTCGGTACGCTGGCCACCTTCACCAAGGTGGCCTACAGTGCTGGCGTTCCCGTCCCGACTCTGATCGCCTGGCGATTCGGCATCGCTGCGCTCCTCGTGATCGTGGCGCTCCCGCTCGAGCAATGGCGCCGGGGACAACTCTTCGGGCGCCAGCCGTGGACTGACCGTCGGCGCTTGGCCACGGCAGCGGCCGTCGCTTGTTTCGTCGGAAACACGACCCTGTACCTCATCGCACTGGAACGTGTCTCGGTCGCCACGGCAGCGATCCTGTTCTACGTCTATCCGCTGGTGGTCCTCGCTCTACGGCTCGTCGGTTGGCGAGAGGTGCCCACGCGGCGTCAGCTCGTCGCGCTTCTGGCTGGCTTCAGCGGCGTCGCGCTCACGCTCGGCTGGCGCTGGCACGCCATCGACCTGACCGGTTCGCTTCTCATGCTCGCCTCGGCATCACTCTATGCCGCGTACATCGTCTTTGGTCACCGTGGTTTCCGTGACGCATCACCGGTCTTGGCGACGGCCTGCACCTTTTCGGCGACAGCGGTCGTCGCGTTGGCGCTCCTCTCCGTTGAGCGCGCTCCGCTCCTCATCGACCGTTCGGCACTGCTCCCGGTGCTCGGCATCGTGCTGCTCGCCACCGTGCTCCCCGTTCAGCTTTTCTTGATCGGCACCCTTCGCTTGGGACCAACCCCAGCAGCGATTCTCGGGACGTTGGAACCGGTCGCCTCGGTCTTGGTCGCGATGATGGTACTCGACGAGCAGCTGACGCTGGTACAGCTCGTTGGTGGGCTGCTGGTGCTGACTGCGGCTGCAGTGATCAGTGGACAAGGAGGGAAACCGTGACCGACTGGGGAATCGATTGGAATGCGGTTCGGGACGAAGTCACTCGCCACTTGCAGGCATTGATCCGCTTCGAGACGGTCAATCCGCCCGGGAACGAGACCCCGCTCGCCGAGTATCTCGCGGGGGTCCTCAGGCGTGAGGGGATAGCCGCCGAGGTCATCGAAAGTGCACCCGGTCGGGGCAACCTAGTCGCCCGTCTCCGCGGTCGGGGGCACGGTCGCCCGCTCCTGCTCATGGCCCACAGCGATGTCGTGAGCGTGGAGCGCGACAAGTGGACACGCGACCCGTTCGGTGGGGAACTGGTCGACGGGAGGATCTGGGGACGAGGTGCCGTCGACACCAAGGGACTGGTAGCCTGCGAACTGGGCGTGATGCTGACGATTCAGCGCCTGGGGCTCCCGCTGGAGCGTGACCTCATTTTTGCTGTCTTCGCCGACGAGGAAGCCGGTGGTCGATACGGGGCCTGCTGGATGTGGGAGCATCGCCGCGACCTCATCGACGCCGAGTTTGCGATCAACGAAGGAGGTGGTATGGCGCTGACCCTCGGTGGCCAGCGCTTCTATCTCTGCCAGACCGGCGAGAAGGGCGCAGCACGCTTGCGCCTGACGGCACGCGGTCAGCCGGGACACGCCTCCATGCCGATCCCCGACACCGCGATGCAGCATGCCGCCCGAGCGATCCTGACCCTCTCGACGCATACCTTCCCGACTGTCCTCACGCCAACCGTCACCCGCTTTCTGCACGAGATCGGTCGCGCCTTGGGCGGCTCGGTCCGTCAGCAGATCGAGTCAGCACTCGCCGATCCGACGTGGGAACGGCTGGCAGCCTTGCCGCTCGGCCCGGGCGAGCGCCGTCTCCTCTACGCGATGACCCGCAATACCGCTGTCCCGACCATCGTGCGGGGTGGTCACCGCATCAATGTGATTCCCTCCGAGGTCGTGGTCGAAGTCGATGGACGGATCCTCCCTGGCCAAGAACCCGAAGCGTTCGCCGCCGAAGTCCAGCGACTCGTGGGACCACACGTCGAGGTCGAATTGACGACCCGCGGTCGAGGACTGGAGGCAGATCCTGATTCCCCACTCTTCCGCATGATCGCTGAGACGATGGCCGAGCTCGACCCAGGTGCGCGGGTGGTTCCCTACTTGATCCCCGGGGGAACCGATGCCAAGTGCCTGCCTGGGATCACCGTCTACGGCTTCATGCCGATGCGGGATCATCCAGAGGAGTTCGAGCTGGCACATGCCCACGACGAGCGCATTTCCGTTTCCACGCTCGGCTTTGCCACTCGTGCGCTCTTCGAAATCGTCACACGTTTCTGCGCACCCCGAGTCAGGAGCCGGTGATGCTGCTGCTCGTCCTTTTCGATATCGACGGCACGCTGTTGCGCGCCGGAGATCCGCTCCACGCCCAAGCCATGCGCGAAGCGCTGCACGAGATCGTCGGTGAACCCGTCCCGCTCGACGGCATCCCGCTGGCCGGTATGTTGGACCGGCAGATCGCTCGCTTGGCCTTGCTCCGGCACGGTTTGGACGAAACGACCATTTCCGAACTTCTCCCACGGATCATGGAACGGACCGGTGCGCTCTACGCCACCCGTCTCCGTCCTGGCGAACGCCGGGACTGGGTGCTGCCCGGCGTGCGACCGCTTCTTCTCCAACTCGCTGCTCGGGGGCATCTCACTGGCGTCCTCACCGGCAACGTCGAACTGGTGGCTCGTGCCAAACTGGCTGCTGCCGGATTGGCTGAGCATCTCCCTTTCGG
>DAOTYK010000421.1:0-2778 GCA_034434855.1 Thermomicrobium sp. | reverse complement strand
TCGGCCGAAGAGCGTTTCGACGTAACCGAGTTCGGCCGCACGACGTCTCGTTTCTTCGAGATAACGGGCGACGCCGGGAAAACGCTGAAAATAGGCTTCGATGAAGCGCTGCGCTTCTTGACGGCTCATACCGGTGTCGCGAGCGAGGCCGTACGCTTGCATCCCGTACATGATGCCGAAATTGACGACTTTCGCGATGCGACGCATTTCCGGCGTGACCGCGTCGAGTGGCACCCCGAACACTTCAGAGGCGGTAGCCGCATGAATGTCCTTGCCTTCAGCGAAGGCCCGCAGGAGCGCAGGATCCTGACTGAAGTGAGCCATCAGGCGAAGCTCGATCTGCGAGTAGTCAACCGAAAGAAGGAGGATCGGTTCATCGGCGATCCGATAACCCGGGCGATTGTCAGCGATGAAGGCGCGGCGGACGGCGAGTCCTAGCTCGCCGCGAGCGGGGATGTTCTGAAGGTTCGGGTCGGAAGAACTCAAGCGGCCGGTGGCGGCGACGGTTTGATGGAAAATCGTGTGCACGCGTCCGGTTTGGGGATGGACTTGGCGTGGTAAAGCATCGACGTACGTCGACTTCAACTTGAGGAGTTGCCGGTATTCCAAAATCGCGTCGACGATGGGATGAGTATCGCGGAGATTCTCGAGTACTTCTTGAGAAACCGAATACCCAGTCTTGGTTCGTTTGCCACGGGGTAGGCCGAGTTCGTCGAAGAGCAGGGTGCTCAACTGTTGGGGCGAGTTGATGTTGAAGGGATGCCCGGCCAGTTCGTAGATGCGTCGCTCGAGCGCGTGCAGCTGACCGTCCAACATAACGGAGAGCTGTTCGAGGTACGGCACATCGATCGCGATTCCAGCCTTTTCCATGTCGATCAGTACGTCGATGAGGGGAAGTTCGATTTCGGTGAACAAGCGGAGTTGATTGTGGACTTCGAGTTGTGGACGCAATACCTCGACTAACCGGTATGTCGCCTCGACGTCGGCACAGGCATATTGCGTGACCCGCGCGATCTCGGCACGATCCATCGTGAGCTGCTTCTTGCCCCGCCCGATGAGCTCGGTTATTTCCTCCATCTCCCATCCGAGCTTCGTGAATGCCAATTCTTTGAGACCGACAGCATTTTCGCCCAGTAGGTAGGCGGCGATCATCGTATCGAAGTCGATGCGTGGTCGGGGGAAACCGGCACGTTCCAAGACCAGGGCATCGTATTTGCCGTGGTGCGCAAAACGTTGCTTGCCTGGATGACGCAGGTAGGGAGCGAGTCGCTGCAACACCTGTCCGATATCGAGTTGGGTATCACCCGTCGTGTGCCCGAGCGGCACGTAGTAGCTCCGGTCAGGGGCTGTCGCGAACGCGATACCCACGAGCTCGGCGTACATCGGGTGCAAAGCGGTCGTCTCCACATCGAGCGCGAAGGCCTGACAGGTTTCCAAATCCCCGACAAGGTCGCTCAAATCGCTATCGGTCAGGACGGCACGGCGGTGGCTCGCTGGCGCTGCCGTCTTCCGCACTGGTAGGCGCGGTTGCGGAAGTCGAGGAACGAGGCTGCGGAACTCGAGTTCGCGAAAGAGCTGGAGGACCCGTTCCCGGTCGAAATCGCCGAAACGAGCCTGTTCGAGGTCGAGAGTGATGTCCGCATCGCGAACGATGGTGGCGAGTCGGCGACTGGCGAGAACGGTTTCGCGGGCTGCGCGAAGCGCCTCGCGCAGTCGCGGCGGTTCGACTTCGTCGATGCGGTCGAGCATCTCCTCAAGGGAGGAGAATCGCTGGATGAGTCGTGTCGCTGTCTTTTCGCCGATTCCCGGGACTCCAGGAATGTTGTCGGACGGATCACCGACGAGTGCCTTGTATTCGGGCAACCGTTCGGGTGGGAAGCCGTACCGCTCGATGACCGCTTGACGGTCATAAACGCGGTAATCGCCGAAGCGTTGGCGGCCTGGAAGGATGACACGGACATCGTCATCGACGAGCTGAAGCAAATCGGTATCACCCGTGACGATCAGGACTTCGAGTCCGTTGGCAGTGGCGCGAGCAGCGAGTGTCCCGATGAGGTCGTCAGCTTCGTAGCCCTCGCGCGTGACGATCGGGATTCCCAACGCATCGAGCAGTTGGCGGATTCGCTCGAGCTGGTGCTTCAGGTCGTCCGGTGTTTCGGGACGGTGAGCCTTGTATTCCTCGTAGAGTTGTTGTCGAAAGCTCCGTCCCGTATCGAAACAGACGATGACGTAATCGGGTTCGAAATCGTTCAGCACCTCCAGCAACATGCTGGCGAATCCGAACACCACATGCGTCGGTTCGCCGGCACTGGTCGCGAGGGTCGGGGGCAACGCGTGGTACGCGCGATAAGCGAGCCCATGTCCATCGACGAGTACCAGGCGTGGTCGACGTGAGCGCTCCGGCATGGCATCCTCTCCTCGTCGCGGGGATTATAGACGAGACCAACCCGTCGTCTCAGGATTTTCTCAGGCCGGACGAGTACGCTCGGTGAAGAGCAGGATCAGGGCGCGGCGGCCGCTTGCTATAATTTGCCTGCTCCTGACTGCCGGGTGGAAAGATCGCTGATCGGTCCGAGGAGAAGGTGGTCGAGAGGGTGGCCAAAAACGCGTGACGGGGACGGAAAGAAGGATGACCGAAGTACAAGTTTTGACGGAACGTATCGCAGCCAATGTCGAGCGCGTTCTCGTCGGGAAGAGTCGCGAGGTCCGTCTGGTCTTGGTCGCCCTGCTGTGCCGCGGCCACGTGTTGATCGAAGATGTGCCGGGAGTCGGGAAGAC
>DAOTYK010000420.1:0-3428 GCA_034434855.1 Thermomicrobium sp. | reverse complement strand
GAAGGCATGGATCGCTTGTCGCAAGGTCCCGGTTCCCTTGCCATGGACGACCCGTACCCAGGGCAGGCCAGCTCGCGCAGCGCGATCCAGGTATCGGTCGAGTCGATCCAGCGCTTCTTCCACATGCAAGCCACGGAGATGGATCTCCGGCTCCACGCGAGGAATCGTCGTGACCGAGGCCAGTGGTGCGAAGGGTTGACTCGCTTCTTCCCGCCGAGGCCCGATGCGGCGCACGCTCGCTTGCGGCTGACGCACGCGGAACTGGCCGATACGTACCTCGACCTCCTCGCTCTCCGGATGGATCGCCACGACATCTCCCTCGAGTCCGAGCGCCGTCAACTCCACGCGGTCACCGACCGCGATCTCCGGAACCCTCTCTTGCCCTGACTGTCGCCCGCTCGACTGGACCCGACGTTTGACGTCCTCGAGGGCTCGCAGGCTGTCCTGGGTGACTTCGATCGGCGGATAAGCAGGTGCCCGTGCAGCCCGTTCGATCTTCCGGGCAAGTTCACGCGCCCGCGCGAGTTCCACCTCCAACTCCCGCAGGACCTCCTGACGCGCCTCTCGACGTTCTCGCTCGGCCTCGGCGAGCAGGCGCTCGGCCGCTGCCCGCAGCTGCTCGGCCTCGCGCCGGGAACGCTCCGCTGCCGCTGCCAGCGACTCAGCTTCCTCCAAACGACGCTGCATCTCCGCGATCAAGCGATCGAGTTGTGGGACACCGCTGCCGAGGAGTTCGCGTGCCCGTGCGATCACGTCCTCCGGCAATCCCAGGCGACGAGCGACTTCCAGTGCATGCGACCGGCCGGGGAGGCCGATCAGCAAGCGGTACGTCGGGCTGAGCGTGATCGGATCGAACTCGACGCTCGCGTTCTCGAGCCCTGCTGTTCCGGTCGCGAAGACCTTGAGTTCCGGATAATGGGTCGTCACGATACCGAGTGCACCCATCTCCAGGAGACGCTCTAAAATCGCCCGCGCGAGCGCTGCTCCCTCCTGTGGATCGGTACCTGCCGCGATCTCGTCGAGGAGCACGAGGCTGGACGCATCCGCCTGCTGGAGCGTCGCGACGATTCGGCGCATATGGGACGAAAAAGTGGATAGATTCTGCTCGATACTTTGCTCGTCACCGATGTCGACGAAGATCGCCGGGAAGACGCTCAGACCACTCCCGGGGGCGGCGGGTATGAAGAGTCCCGCCTGGGCCATCACTACCAGCAACCCGACCGTCTTCAAGGCGACCGTCTTTCCACCGGTATTCGGCCCCGTGATGACCAGAATTCGGAAGCGCTCTCCCAATTCTATATCGATCGGCACGGCGGTCCGACGATCCAAGAGCGGATGACGAGCCCCTCGCAAGCGAACACGCAGGGACGGATGTCCTCCAGGAGCGGTCGGTCCAGACGGCTCCAGCAACTCCGGTTCCACCGCATCCAGATCGTACGCCAAACGCGCTTTGGCTAGGGCGAGATCGAGCGCCGCACCCGCCTCCACGATTTGCAACAGCTCACTCGCTGCATCGGCGATCCGTTGCGTCAAGACGCGCAGGATACGCTCGATTTCATGAGTCTCAGCAGCCTGGAGTTCCCGCCACCGGTTGTTGAGTTCCAGGACCTCGAACGGTTCGACGAAGAGCGTCTGGCCGCTGCCCGAAACATCGTGGGTGATACCAGGAACAGCCTGGCGCCGGTCAGCCCTCACCGGAATCACATACCGCCCATCGCGGATCGTGACATACGCATCTTGGACAGCATCCTGTCGCTCCGCGAGGAGTCGTCGCAAACGTTCCAGGAGCCGCTCATGCGCCTCTTTGAGGGAACGCCGTATCGCTGCAAGTTCCGGCGAAGCCGTGTCGAGCACCTCACCACGCGGGCCGATGCTCCGCGCCAAGTCAGCTCGCAATCCTGGAAGGTCCACCATGGCGAGCACGAACTCGGCCAACGCGGGATACCGTTCGCTCCATCGTTCGTCCGCCATGAACTGGCGACGCAACGAGGCAGCGGCCTCGAGCGTGTCGAGGACAGTTCGCAAGTCCGCCGGTGCGAGGATATTCCCCCTTTGCGCCGCCTGCACGACCGACCGGATGTCGCGGAATCCACCGATAGTGAAGCTCGGTCGCTCGTTCAAGAGACGCGCTGCCTCTCGGGTCACGCGGAGCAGATAGGCCACTTGATCCCGGTCGGCGGTCGGTGCGATTTCGCGAGCCCGCTCACGCGCAACCGCGTACTGGCAGCGCGCCGCGAGGAGTTCACGAATCTTGTCGAACTCCAGGAGACGAAGCAGTTCACTGGCCATCGTGTTCCCAGGCCCCTTTCAAGATGGTCGGTGGGTCACCGGGAAGCCAATCGAGAGCGACCCACTCGATCGAGGGTTGTGCATCGCGTGCGAGCGGCATCAGCCGCGAGCGCTCCACTTCCTGGCGCAACCGGATCCCCACGCGATCAGCGGGTAGCTGGTCGATCGTGTTCGTGACGATATTCACGGCTGTCGCGAGCACCACACTCGTAACGAGCAGAGCGACGACCGAGCGAAGAACGAGCAACCCTGGTCCTCCACCGCGCTCGAACCAGCGGCGCGTCGCTACCGGTGCGAGACGCCACGACCAGACGTTGCCGAGTACCCCGAGCACGACGATCACCGAGACCACCAGCACCAGGGCAACGAGCTCGCTCGCCCAGCGGGACATCTCGGGAACGATTCCTCGGAATACCGCCGCGAGCGGTGCAACGAAGAGGCCCGCAGCAGCGAGGATAACGAACCACGCAACCAGCACGAGCAAGCCGCGACCAACACCAGCCAGAAAGATCGCAGTGTAGAGAGCCACGAAGAGGAACACGATCACGAGATCGGCGATCGCCATGATGACCCTCGACCGCGAGACCATCCGGCTCTTGACACGAACGGATGTTCGCACCTATACTGGCACCGATGGTCGGGCCTGACAGAGAGCGACGGGGGCGAATGGGCAAGCGACTCACCAAACGGCAACAGGAAATCCTCGAGTTCATTCGTCATTTCGTGGACGAGCGAGGCTATCCGCCGACGGTGCGCGAGATCCAAGCGGGACTCGGCATCTCGTCCACCAGTGTCGTTGATTATAACCTGAATGTCCTCGAGTATCTTCGACTCATTCGCCGCAATCGAAACATTTCGCGTGGCATCGAGCTGCTCGATCGCCGGCTCGGTCGCCATGATGCGGTCGTTCGCGTCCCGCTCGTCGGTACCATCGCCGCGGGTCAGCCGCTGCCCGTTCTGGAGCCGATCGAAGTCGATGGTGCTGCCGAATACGTCGAACTGGGCAGCCAACTCGTCGGGTATCCAGCACGTGACCTGTTCGCCCTGCGCGTCAAGGGGCAATCGATGATCGACGCACTGATCGATGATGGAGACATCGTCGTGTTGCGTCGGCAAGCCACCGCCGAGAACGGTGACAC
>DAOTYK010000419.1:0-8318 GCA_034434855.1 Thermomicrobium sp. | reverse complement strand
GACGAGCTGATCGCGCGCGTCCTGCGCGGTGGCCAGATCCGGGGGCGACAGGGAGTTGCCGTGCCGGGGATCCGCGGTCGTCCTTTCCGATTGAGCGAGCGCGATCGAGCCGATATCGCCTTCGCCGCCGAGCACCAGCTGGAGTACATCGGTGTGAGCTTCGTCACTGGGCCGGATGATCTCCGGTCGGTGCGAGCGATCCTGCGCGAGTGTGGTGGGCGCGCTCGCCTCGTCGCGAAGATCGAGCGCCCCGAGGCCCTGACAGCGATCCGCGAGATCGCGCGCGAGAGTGATGCCGTTATGGTCGCTCGGGGCGATCTGGGTGTTCAGCTGCCGCCGGAGGAAGTGCCCATCGCGCAGAAGCGGATCATCCGCGTCGCCCGTGCCTTCGGTATTCCCAGCATCATCGCCACGCAGATGCTGGAATCGATGACGACGCAACCGATCCCGACTCGCGCGGAGGTCAGCGACGTGGCGAATGCCGTTCTCGAGGGAGCCGACGCTCTGATGCTCAGTGCGGAAACCGCGACTGGTCAGTATCCGGTCGAGGCGGTCGAGATGATGCATCGAATCATCGTCGCCACCGAGCAGCAGCTGACCCCTGTACCCGTTCCCGAAGAGGAAGAGCCGACGACGATCGCGGCGACGATCGCGCGCACTGCCGCCGATCTCGCTCGGCGTTGGCGAGCGGTTCGTACGATCGTGGCCATCACGCGAAGCGGGTTTACCGCCCGGGAAGTGGCCCGCGGGCGACCGGCTGCACCGATCGTCGCCGTGACCTGCGATCCCATGGTTGCCCGACAACTCTCCCTGGTTTGGGGGGTTACGCCGCTGGCGCTTCCTTCGTTCGCCGAGACCAGCGAGGAGCTGATCGAGCAGGCAGCAGGGGCAGCGCGTGCGAGCGGGCTCGTCAGGAGCGGTGATAATGCCGTCTTCATCACGAGTCTTCGCTATTTTCCCGAACCCGGCCACGCCGATACGCTCCATCTCCGCCAACTCTGAGCACATGGACTGCTGCCCCGCGAGGAGCTCTGGTGGTCGCGCCGATGCACTCCGGACTCGCGAGCCCGGAGAGTCGCGCCGCTCTCGCCACGTGCCGGGAAGGCTTGGTATCAGCCGAGTGATCCTGCCCGAGCATGACTGGCTGGGCCCGCGAGCACTCGGTGGTATTCTCCGGCCGCACGGAGCCCCGAGGCGGCGTAGGCCTGACCGGGGACGAGTGGTGCTGTGTCTGGCGAATGCTTGCCCCTCGTGGCGTCGCCTTCTCGACCTTTCTCGCTGCGGAAGCTGGGCATGTGGGCGCAGAAGTATCGTGGATGCACGCCGTCGAAGATGCTGGGTGCTCCCTATTGACGGCATGATCGCGGTATGGTACGCCTACACGCGGCTGCAGCCTTGCGCAGTAGCCGTCGCGACGGCGATCGGAAGGGGATGGCAGGACAAGCGACACAGGAGAGGAGTGGGGACAGCGCGGAGCGTCGGACACGCTGCTCGGAATCGGTATCAGGCTCGGCGACAAGCGTGGCAGTGACCCACATCCATCGGAGGAGACAGCATGGAGCGCTTCTTCAGCAAACTGGATTTGCGCGAAATCAAGATCGGGGCCGAAGCGAGTTTCCCGCCCGAGGAGGAGGCGACTCAGGGGCCGGCGCGTTCGAGCGCGCAAGGGAGTGGTGGGCAGCGTCCGCGCCGCAGCGAAGTGCTCAAAGTTTCGGCTCGCTCGCGCCCGAGTGCCGTCGCTGGTGCGATCGCTGGTGTCGTCCGTGAAGTCGGGCGTGCTGAAGTGCAGGCGATCGGTGCTGGCGCGGCCAACCAGGCAATCAAGGCGGTGGCGATCGCCCGCGATTACCTCGCGGAATCCGGTATCGATGCGGTCTGTCTTCCCTCCTTCATCACGGTGACGATCGGGAACGAGGACCGCACCGCGATCCGCTTGATCGTGGAACCGCGCTGAGAACTCGCTGCCCCCAGTCAGGACTGGCTGGGGGCAGTTCGTTTTCCCGCTCATGGGTTCGATCGACCTTCACACGCACACGACAGCGTCGGATGGCATCCTCTCGCCCGAGGAACTCGTCGAGCTTGCCGCGCTGCGCGGTATCGAGGTGCTCGGGATCACCGATCACGATACGGTTGCTGGTCTTCCGGCTGCCCAATCCGCGGCTGCTCATCGTGGTGTGAGGATCGTTCCGGGCATCGAGCTGAGCACAGCGGTCGAAACAGGCGAAGTCCATATCCTCGGCTATTTCATCGATCCAGCGGACCCGGTGCTCCAGGCGCATCTGGCGTCGCTTGTCGCCGCGCGTCGGGAACGCGCTCAGCGGATGGTCGAGCGACTCCGACAGCTCGGCATTCCACTGACGATGGGGGATCTCGAAGCGATCGCCCAAGGGGGAACTATCACCCGTGCTCATGCAGCGCGCTTGCTCGTCGCGCGAGGGTTCGCGGGATCGATCGACGAGGCGTTCGAGCGGTTCTTGGGGCGCAACCGACCGGCGTATGTGCCACGGACGTATCCCTTGCCGCGGCGTGCCGTCGAGATCGTGCTGGCTGCTGGGGGCGCTCCGGTACTCGCGCATCCGCTGAGTGCCGGTGATCCGGAGGCGATTTTGGAGGAACTCGTGCCGGTCGGGCTCGTGGGGTTGGAAGTCTGGTATGCCGAGTATGCGCCGGAAATCCAACGAGAACTCGTTGCGCTAGCTGCGCGCTGGGGATTGATCCCGACTGGCGGAAGCGATTACCACGGCCCCGGGTTCCGGGCCGAGCGCGAACTCGGGAGTGTCGATGTCCCTCGCCAGTCGGTGGACATGCTGGCAGCACGGGCTCGCTCGGGTCGTGGAGGTGCTGCTACACTGCCTGAGCAGTGAGAGTCGCTGCCAGCGAGCGATGGTGCGGGCGCGATGGTCGTGGTCGGATCTTCGCGAGAGGCGACCGAAGCGGAGACGGCTGGTGGGGCGGGTGCTCGTCCGCCAGCTGACCGGCGGCGCATGCGCGCTGAACGGGCTCGGGGGCCGCTCGGCCGTCTCTTCCGATATGCTGGTCTCTCGATCGGCGCCCTCCTGGGCTGGTCGTTCGGCGGATTCTTCGCCGCTCGTCCAGAACTGGTTGCGGTGACGCAGTTCTTTCTCGCCTCGGTCCTCGCCGCGCTCGGCTTTCTCGTGACACCATATCTTCTGTTCGATCTCTCGGACGCAATCTGGGCGCGCTTGCGCGCGTTGACGATCGATGCGCTGATCGCTGGTGGCATCGGTGCCTTCGCTGGAGGAGTGTTCGGGCTGCTGCTGGCGTGGCCGTTGGCGCTCCTGCCTCGCCCCGCCGGGCAACTGATCCCCCCGACTGTTGCCCTGCTGGCCATGCTGGTCGGGGCAGCGCTAGTGAGCAGCCGCCGTCGCGAGTTGATGGAGATCATGAGTCTCCGTTCCCAGCGGCGTGGCCTCGCCCTCGTCCTCGATACCAGCGCGTTGATCGACGGGCGGATCGGGGAATTCGTCCGGCTTGCCGTACCCGATGCGCAGCTTCTCGTCCCGGAAGAAGTGGTGCGGGAACTCCATCGGCTGGCTGAGCACAGCGACCCTCCCCGACGAGCGCGTGGGCGGCGCGGCCTCGAGCTTTTGCGGCGCTTGCGTGAGGAGTTCGGTTCCCAGTTCGTGGTGGTTCCCGCGCGCGTTCCCGAAGCCGAAGCGGACGATGTAGTGGTCGCCTGCTGCCGAGAGTTCGCTGGTCGGCTGGTTACCTGCGATCAGCGTCTGGCGGACGTGGCTCGCGTCCAGGGGCTCGTGGTGTGGAATCCTCATCAGCTGGCAGAAGTCCTCCGGAGTCCGGTACACGTGGGGGATCGCCTCGTCCTTCGCCTGAGTGGACCAGGACGCGAGCCGCAGCAGGCGATCGGCTATTTGGACGATGGGACACTGGTCGTCGTCGAGGAAGCACGATCGCGCATCGGCCAGGACGTGCCGGTCGAGGTAACGCGGATCCTGCGCACACCGGCCGGACGTTTGGTCTTCGCGCAGTTGGTCGCGCAGAGCGAGTCCTCATGACGTGCAGTGCGGTCGTTCCGGCGGCGGGGCGAGGTCAACGACTCGGCGGGCGCGAGAAACCGCTCCTTCCCCTGGCTGGTCGTCCTGCCTTGGCCTGGGCCTTGGAGGCACTGATTGCTTCCGGTGTCATCGCGGAGATCATCGTCGTGGCCAGCGAGGCGAACCGGGAAGCGGTCGAGTCGTTGTGCGCTGCGCTCGGACTGTCGCTTCCTGTCCAGGTCGTGATCGGTGGGGCTGAGCGTGCGCTCTCGGTTCGAGCGGGGGTGGAGCGCGTACCGGACGACAGACGGTATGTGCTGATCCATGATGCCGCTCGGCCGCTCGTGACGCCTGAGCTCGTCCGGCGAGCCATCGCGGCGGCACAGCGACACGGTGCAGCGGTCGCAGCGATCCCGGTAACCGACACGATCAAGCAGGTCGCCAGCGATGGGCGAGTCGTGACGACCCCAGAGCGCTCGACCCTGGTAGCGGCGCAAACGCCACAAGTCTTCCGGTTGGACTGGCTCCACGAAGCGTACCGCCGGGCTGGCGCGCAGTGGGTGACTGCCACGGACGAAGCGATGCTGCTCGAACGTGCTGGCTTTCCAGTCTACATCTTTCCGGGCGATCCCGAGAATCTCAAGCTGACGACGCCGCTCGACGTGGCGATCGCCGAGCTGATCCTCGAGCGTAGGATGCGGGGGAACGCATGATGCGAGTCGGTTTGGGGTACGACGTCCATCCCCTCGTGCCGGGGCGGCGGCTGGTGTTGGGTGGTGTCGAGATCCCGGGAACGGTCGGCTTAGCTGGGCACTCGGATGCCGATGTCTTGGCTCATGCGATCGGCGATGCGCTGCTAGGAGCGGCTGGACTCGGTGATCTGGGAACGCATTTCCCACCGGACGACGAGCAGTGGCGGGATGCCTCCAGTCTCGATCTCCTCCGTCGCATTCGGGAGGCGGTCGGCCGAGCCGGCTGGCGCGTGGTCTTCATCGATGCGACGGTCATCGCCGAGTTTCCCCGCATCGCACCCTTTCGGGAGCGGATGCGCGAGCGGTTGGCTGCGGCGTTGTCCCTCGCTCTCGAGCAGATCAGCGTGAAGGCGACGACGAACGAGCGACTCGGGTTCATCGGTCGTGGTGAAGGGATCGCCGCGCTGGCCGTGGCGACGCTCCAGCGCAACGACGAGGAACACGACTCCGATCCGGACGGGAGGTAACGGCAGTGCGGGTTCTCCTCCAGCGGGTGAGCGAAGCCAGTGTCACGGTCGACGGAGCAGTGGTGGGTTCGATCGGCCAGGGAGTCCTGCTCTTGGTCGGAGTGCGGCATGGTGACGACCGGGCGACGGCCGAGTGGTTAGCGCAAAAAGTCGCTCACTTGCGGATCTTCGAGGACGAAGCCGGCAAGATGAACCGCTCGCTCCTCGACGTCGGTGGCAGTGCGTTGGTCGTCTCGCAGTTCACGCTCTATGCCGATGTGCGCAAAGGACGTCGGCCGAGCTTCATCGAGGCGGCCCCGCCGAACGAGGCGCGACCGCTCGTCGATGCCTTCGCGGAGACGCTGCGGGCACTCGGTGTGCCAGTCGAGACCGGTGTGTTCGGTGCGCACATGGACGTCGCGCTCGTCAACGATGGGCCGGTCACGATCTGGCTGGATAGTGCGGAACTCCGTGGAGGCTCTCTCGATTAGGACTTCTGGGGCTCTTGTCGATCCGTATCCGGTGTTACACTCGCTCCTAGAGGATCGAGTACGAACGGAGAAGCTTCGGTGTACTGCCCACAGTGTGGACAGCAGGTCGGTGAGGAACGTGGCACTTGTCCCATCTGTGGTGCTGCGATCGGAGAACCGGTCGCCGGTGCGGGAGCGTGTTCCAGCTGTGGAGCGTTGCGTGCTCCCGAGGATACCTATTGCCGCCAGTGTGGAACCCTCCTTCCCTTCGATCTGAGTGCGCTCGAGCAGCTCGAACTAGCTCCGGGGGAATCGCTCGGCGAGGTGCCGATTCCCGAGTGGCTGCAAGCAGAGGAACAGGGAACTCCGGGAAGCGAACTCCAGTTGCTGAGCGATTTGGATCTGCCGGAGTGGTTGCGGGAGCCGACCGAGTCGACAGCAGAAGCGCCGCCAATGCCGACGACATCGGCGTTCGTCGTGCCGCCAGTGGTGCTCGCTTGGTCGCAGCCGATCGCGAGCGAAACGGCCGATCCTTCGCTTTTCGAGCCGCTTCCACCCCTGCTCTTGCCGGTCGCGCCGGCACTCGGTGGGGTCGCTGCTGCGGCTGCTGAGCCAGCCGAAGATCGTCGCCTGGTACGAATCGCTCTGCTCCTGGCACTCGCAGTCTTGCTCGGTGTGGTCTTGTACATCTTGTGGCAGAGCCGGTAGCGCGCCCGGGAGGGAGTGAGGAGAGCGCGCATGCACAGTGCTGTGGTGATCTCCTGCAGTCAGGGGATGACGCGGATCGTGCTGGCCGACCGCGTCGAGGGTGAGCCACGACTGCTCGGAACGGTGGCAGTTCCTGGCCGGGATGTCGAAACAGGACTGGCGTTCGCCGAAGAGCGCTTCGGTCGCCGGCTGGTCGCCGAGGAGTGCCCGATCCGTCCGCGCGGCGTGCTGGGAGATGGCGCCGATGCCTGGATCGCGGTCGGTAGTCCGGCGAGCGTTCCGCTCCTCGCAGTGCTGGCCATCGCACCGGACCCGTTTCTAGCAGAGGTCGCCAAGCGTGCTGTCGAAGCAGCCATGGTCGAGACTCGCTGGATCGACACTGCGAAAGTAGCGAGCTTGACGGCGCTCGCGCAGCAGCTCGTGGAACTACGTCCTCGCTTTCTCCTGCTGACGGGGGGATCCGATGAGCGTGCCTGGCAGTCGGCGCTGGTGGCAGTGAACAACGCGCTCGGCGACGGATTCGACCTCGAACTCGGTATCGTCATCGCGCCGGAAACGATCCAGCAACTGGTGGCGAAAACGCTCGGCGATCGGGTCGAACTCATGGGCGTCGATCCGACTACCTCCCAACCAGCTGAGGTCGTCCGAGCGGTGACGAGCGAGTTTCGCTCCCGGGTGGCAACGCTGCTGTCAGCGGAGTTGAAAGCGCTGGAACTGGATCGCTACGTCGATCGTGCCACGGCATTGGAGCGTGCGCTTGCCTTTCTCGTCCGGCGTGCTGATCAGCGTGTCGCTCTCGTCGATCTCGAGCAGGGGATCCTCGGTATCTGGGCGCGTTCCGAGGGGATGTTGACGCTCTATCGAGCTGGGCGTGACCTCGAGCAGGGGGCGCTCGGACTGGCTGCGCTCGGTCCCGAGGCGATCGCGCGCTGGCTGCCTTTTCCGATGACCGAAGAAGACATCCTCGACTGGCTCGCCAATCGCGTCATGACGGCATCTCCTTTCCTTTTCGAGTGGCGCGACCGACTCATCGCGACTGCGGTGGTGCGAGCGCTCGTGCAGGATCTGGCGAGCGCAGGGCCACCGAGCGGAATGCGCGAGGATCTCACGCTCCTCGCACTCGGGCCACGTCTGGCTTGGCTTCCTGCGGAACTCGCGTTGCTGTGCGCGCTCGATGGGTTCGCGCCGCTACCGGCTGGTGGGCTCGTCAGTGTCGCGCTCGACGAGGCGGATCTCTTGGCGACGTGTGGTGCGCTCGCTGAAATCGATCCGGGGTACGCGGCGACGCTCCTGGAGCGGGATGCGCTCTTCCCGTTGGCTCACGTCGTCGTTGTGGCTGGCGACGGAGTGGAGGGAGCGATCGCCGTCCGCGGCGAGGTTCGTGCGGGTGATCTGGTGCACCGCTTCGCGGTACCCTGGGGAAGCTTGCACGTGCTCCCGTTCCCCTCCGGCCGTTCAGCGGAACTGCTCGTGGAGCCGGAAGCCGGTATTCGTATCGGAAGCCTCGAGCCAGGGACCGCGATCGAGTTCGCTGGCGAGGCAGCGCTCGGCTGGACGCGACTCGGGATCGTGATCGATGCACGAGGACGTCCGCTGCGGATACCGGACGATCCGCCAGCACGAGTTCGGCGGATCCGTTCCTGGCTGGCTGACCTCGGCGTGGCGGAGGGGGTGATGCGGTGAGCACTCTCGGGCGCCTGCCCTTGGTCATGCGAGATGTGGAATGTCTCGTGCGGCATCGCTTGGCTGCCCCGGAACTGCGCGTCGCTGTTGGGCAACTGGTGGAGCCGGAGACGATCCTGGCGATGGCGGCCGATGGCCTGCCACGCAGTGCACGGATCGCGCTCGCGGCGGAACTCGGAGTCGCACCAGTGGAGGCAGCGCGCTACCTGGTGCGTGCGCTCGGGGAGCGCGTCGAGGCAGGTGAAG
>DAOTYK010000418.1:0-12624 GCA_034434855.1 Thermomicrobium sp. | reverse complement strand
CCCTTCGCCTTCCTCTACACGCTCTGGGGAGAAAACCGAGTCGCGAATCTGGCTCGCTCCCTGTTGGGCCCGCTCCTCGAGGAGGACGAGCGAGCCCAGGAACTTCTGCGCACGCTGGCCGCCTTCCTCGCCTGCGGAAGCGCTTCGGAGGTCGCCGCGCACCTCGGGATTCACCGCAACACGGTCGCCTATCGCTTGGCACAGATCAGCGAGCTGACTGGTCGCAATCTGGCCGATCCGCGCAACCGGCTGCTCTTGCAGCTGGCGCTCATGATCGTGACCATGCCACCCGCTGAACCGCCAGTCGCTCAGTGAGCGCGGCGACGCGGGACACGGAAATCGAGTTCGGCGGCCGAGCGGGCGAGGACGACCCGCTCCAGCGAGACGACCTGGACATCGCGTAGCGGAATCCGTCGCCAGCCCAGCGGGATGGGAAGCCTGCCGACCAGGAAGGTGCCGGCACCGAGCGGCACCGCATCGTCGGGCGCACTGGCATAGCCTTGTCTGGCTGATTGGGTGGTCGGGCCAGGATTGCCGAGCGGACCGGTCGGCTGCGGACCGAGTCGTTCGCCCGATACGCGGCTCCCCTCGGCTGAGGAAATCGGACGAGGACGGACCACGAGTGGGCCGAACTCGACGCGTCGCACCGTACCGAGATAGACGCCGTCGCTGGTAAAGACATCCATTCCGACGCGGACATCGCGTGCATCGAACGTCATGCCACGCCTCCGGTGAGCCCGATCGTGACCGATGGGTCAGGAGGGCTATGCCGCCGTAGCGTAGCATAAAGAAGCACCGCATCGGTCGTGGGAAGGGAGATCGGGGTGCGCAGGCAGCGTTGGGGTCTTCGCCGAGTCGGTTCTCGCCTCCTCCTCGTCGCGATCGTCATCGCGAGCCTTCTGCCCAGCACGATCGCGCAGGCAGCGAGCGACGAAGCGGCACTCGCCCTGGAGCGCATCAACCGCTGGCGCGCCTGGAGTGGGCTGAGTCCGCTCGTGCGTCATCCTGCATTGGATGCCGCGGCCCAGGCCCATGCACGGTACTATTTCCTGAATGTCGGTGATCCCGATCTGGCGGGAATGGGACTTCATCGCGAAAAGCCGGGGAAGCCCGGCTTTACCGGGGAGGACATCCTCGCCCGTGCCCAGGCCCAGGGATACAGCGGATCGGTCAACGAGAACATCGCCTTCTCCGGCTCACTCATCGCTGCTGCCGAGGCCTTTCTCGGCACGGTGAACCATCGCTTGCCGCTCCTCGATCCGCGCTATCAGCACATCGGCTTCGGTGCGGTCAACGAGGGCAACGTGCGGATCGAGGTATTCATGGTGGGGACGCTCGGCGACTGGACCGAACAGGCCAGCCCGGAGTGGGTCGTTTGGCCGCTCGACGGGATGACCGGCGTACCTACCCACTTCTGGGGCGAGGCACCCAACCCATTCCCCGGCACCACGTATCCGATCGGTTATCCGATCACGGCCAAATACTTCGGCCGGGGAGACGTCTCTTTCTCGCGCGGCGAGATCCGGCGCGAGGGGCAAGTCATCCCTAGTCACTTCGTCACTGGATCAGGATGGCTCAGCCGACGCTCGGCATTCCTCGCCGCCACTGAACCGCTTCGCGCGGCTACGAGCTACCAGTACGTGATCGAAGGCACTGCCGACGGTCGCCCCTTCCGGCTGACCGGTACCTTCCGGACAGCAGCACGAGTGGGCGAGGAACTGTCCCCTGGCTCACCAGCGCTCGCTCTTCCGGTTCCACCAGGCCTCGCCTCCGCCCCAGCCGTCATTCAACAACAGTGGCGCGCCACCGATGGGTCAGTCGCGAGCGGCCAGCGCGCTGGCTGGACCTTCGGTCCGGATGCCTGGGCCACTCGTTGGGAGCCCTATGCCGAGTCTCCGGGTGGGCGCCGCCAGGTCGTCTACTTCGACAAGGCGCGCCTCGAGCTCACCGATCCAGGGGGCGATCCTGCTTCCCCATGGTTCGTGACCAGCGGGTTGCTCGTCAGCGAGATGGTGCTCGGTCGCATCGCGGTCGGTCAAAACCGCTTCACGATGCGCTCCCCAGCCCGAGTGCCGCTCGCCGGTGACCCCGCACCGCAGAACCCTGACGCCCCAACCTACGCTAGCCTGCGTCCCCTTTCGTCGCTGGCATCCGGCGTCCACGCACCGAACCGGACCGGCCAGCCGATCCGCGAGGTACTGTGGCGTGACGGTACGGTCATGAGCGACGACTCCCTGGTCAGCTTCGGCGTTACCGTCGCCGCCTATGACGAAGTGACCGGCCACAACATCGCCCGGCCGTTCGTCGACTGGCTCGGCCAGCAGCCCTGGGATCCCCTGTACGTCGTCGGTCGGCCCATCGCTGACCCGTATTGGGTACGCGTGCGGGTGAGCGGCGAACTCCGCTGGGTGCTGGTCCAAGCATTCGAGCGCCGCATCCTGACCTACACGCCGGACAACGATCCCAGCTGGCGAGTGGAAATGGGCAACGCTGGCCGGCACTATTACGAGTGGCGCTACGGCACGCCGGTGCCAGCAGGGTGAAGCGGTGTGCTCTCGTGGCCGGCATTCGGTGGCGATCGAGAGGAGCGAACAAGGATGAGCCAGGCGACGCGCGATGCCATCCTGCAGCAGGTGCGGCAGACGCTCGAGGCCCGCTTGGCCCTGAGTGACCAGATTCCGCAACTCGCCGAGGATGTCTGCCGCATCCTCGAGCGGACGGTTCCCTGGTACGACTGGGTCGGCATCTATCTCGTCGAGGGTGACGAACTGGTGTTAGCTGCCTGGTCAGGGCCCGCGGCCACGGAGCATGTGCGGATTCCGATCGGCCAGGGCATCTGCGGGGCCGCCGCTCGCGAGGGCGAGACGATCATCGTTCCGGACGTCCGCCAGGATCCACGCTATCTCCAGTGTTTCCTCTCGACCCGCTCGGAGATCGTCGTCCCGATCCGGCGGGGTGAGGACGTGATCGGCGAGATCGACATCGACAGCGATGAACTGGCCGCCTTCGACGAGAAGGACCGCGCCCTGTTGGAATGGCTGGCGAGTGAACTCGCTGTTCGGCTCCCTCACCACCGCGCGAGCGTCGCTTGACCGAAAAGCTCGTCCCAAGCGCTCGCCGTCGCTGGATAGGTCCGCCGCTTGGCCAGTGCCTCGAGGAGGTGTTGGGGAACATCGGTCGTCACCGCGCGAACGCCGGCCCGCAGCACGCGGAGCGCCTCGCGCGGATCGTTCACGGTCCACGTCGTCACCTGCCAGCCTTGCTGGCGCAACCAGCGGATCAGCCACGGCGTCACGACCCGGTGCTGGAGCGCCACGACATCAGCCCGCGCCAGCCGCAGGGTGAGCGCCAACTGGACGGCCATGAGCGAGCGCATCGGGAAGGCGCTTCGTCCGGCGACTCGCCGGGGAAAGCGCGTGAACGCGTGCCCGTGCGAAAGACCACGCAGTGCGGTCGGGAGAGAGAGCGCCAAACGGCGGAGACTGGCCGCGTGCTGACTCGTGATGTAGACGCGCTCCGGATGCCCCCACCGCTCCACGATCGTCACTAGTCGCCGCTCGAAGCCGCTCCCTTTGAGGTCGAGATTGACGAGGGCCTGCTCACCGAACTCCTCGAGAAACTCTTCCAGCGTCAGGAGCGAAGGGATGGCCACCCGCAATGCCGCCAGGCTGGCTTGCCGCACGACGAGCCGGCCACCACCTGGCAACGGCACCACGCCATCGTGCACCAGCACGAGCGCCCCATCCGCGGTTTGCCGGACATCGCACTCCAGCGCTGGCGCCCCAGCTGCTAGTGCGGCCCGGAAGTTCTCGGCCGTATTGTCACCCGACGAACTCCCCGCCCCCCGGTGGGCGATGACCGTGAAAGGACGGTCGATCATGCTTCGCATGACTCAGCTCGCTTACCCGCGCACCGCAGGAGCCGCACGAAGCCGTACCAACTCCCGCCCAAGAGATACCCACCGATCACATCGGTCAGCCAGTGGTGACCGAGATACATCCGAGAGAGTCCCACCGTCGCCACCAGCAGGCCAGCACAAGCGAGCAGCAGACCACGCCCCCATGCCCAGGGTACGCGCTCGGCCACTGCAGTCAGCGCCGCCAGCCAAAAGGCCGTATAGGTGACGACATGCCCGCTCGGATAGCTCGCATCACGCGGTTGCCTGACCGGGACGATGATGGAGGGATGATTCGGACGTGGGCGGCGGACCAGGCGTTTAGTCACGAAGCTGACCGTGCTCGCCGTCCAGGTCGAGAGAAGCTGGAGAGCCACTGTTCGTTGGCCACGCCACCAGAACGCGGCGATCACTGCACTCGGGAGCAAGACACTCTGTGGGGGGAAGCCGAGCCAGCTCACCCAGCGCAGGAAGTGACCGATTTTCGGTGGAATGCTCGTCTGGAGCCGACGCAGCAGAGTCAACTCGCACGACGCCTCGGGATGCCGACGCACCCAGAGCGCCAGCAGCACGTAGAGTAGGAGAGCCCCTGCGAGCACGAAAACTCCTGGAGCTCGACGCCGGCAGTCCATACCGCTCTCGCGCTGCCCTTCGCTATTCGGCGAAATCGTCGAGATCCGGCGCCTCGTAGCGCCACAAGCGTTCCGGACGCTGGTAACCGAGCGCTGCCAGGTGATCGACTACCGCGAGCACGACCTCGTCAGGCGTCGAGGCACCCGCCGTCACGCCGACCACCCGCTTCCCCGCGAGCCACGCACGGTCGATTTCCTCTGGTCGCTCGATGTGGTAGCTGGGAACCCCACAGGCCCGGCCGACTTCGGCGAGGCGCGCCGTGTTGGAACTCTTCTTCCCACCCACCGCCAGCAGGACGTCGACTTCGCGCGCGAGCGCGCGCAACGCTTCCTGCCGCTCCCACGTCGGTTGACAAATGGTATTGACGATTCGGATCTCGCCCCCATGCCGGGCTACCCAATTCGCGAGCCCGAGCGCGAAGGCCAAGAACTCGTCCGTCTGCTTGGTCGTCTGACTCACCACCGCGACCTTGCGCGGCGGCGCGACGACACCCGGCGTGCCGCGCGGCCCGTTCCACGGCAAATCCTCCAGATGCTTGGCCGCAACTGCCCGTGAGGTTCCGGCCCAACCGAGCACGCCGCGCACCTCCGGGTGGTGGGCATCCCCATAGACGACCAGAAAGTAGCCTTGACGCACCAGCTTCTCGGCCAGGCGCTGTACCTTGGTCACCAGTGGGCACGTCGTATCGATCAGCTCCAGTCCAGCCTCGCGGGCTTCCGCCGCCCGCTGCGGTCCCGCTCCGTGCGCCGTGATCGCCACGCGTCGGAAGCCGCGCTCGCGCGCTTCGTCCACCGAGCTGACTGGCTCGATCCCCTGGACCTTCAGCCGTTCGACGACTTGCGGATTGTGGATCACATCACCGACCGTCGCGATCGGGCCTGCTTGGGCAGCCTGCTGGATGATCTCCAACGCTCGGCGCACACCCCAACAATAACCCATGACCTCGGCGAGGACGATCCGCTTCTCACCCGTCGCTACGGTCATCGTCGCCTCCTCGCGAACGCGCCGCTCCCCGTTTCCAACCGAGTATACCCCCGGGGAAAAGCGCTCTCCCGCTGCTCGCCCATTCCTCCAACACCCGATAGAGATCCCACAGTGAAGCCACCTTGAAGTGCGGCTCCACATCCCCCTGCCAGGCCTGGCCGTACCGGTTGCACCAGACACTGGTGAGCCCGGCACGCTGTGCTCCAGCGACGTCGTTGACCGGATGATCGCCCACGTACAGCGCCTCTTCCGGTCGTACACCCGCCAACCGGAGCGCATGGTGGAAGATCGCCGGGTCCGGCTTGGCCACACCGATCTCCTCGGAGACGACGACGATCGGGAACATCCGCTCGATTGCCAGCCGGGCCAGCTTGGCTCGCTGGATCGCGCTCGGTCCGTTCGTCACCAGCCCGGTCAAGGCACGACGCTGGATCGCCCTGACGGCCGCAACGCTGTCCGGAAAGAGCGAAAGACCGAAGAACCGGTCGCGCGCATAGATCGCCGATGCACGCTCCAGCCACGCGGGATCGGTGCATCCGGCTACCTCCAGTGCCCGCTGCACTCCCTCCCAGGTGTGGCTCGGCTGAGCCAGCGCCAGCGCCACGATCGCATCGCGTTCCAGGGAAAGTACCTCGTCGGGAAGGACAGCCAGTGCCGCCTCTACCCGAAGACGGAACGAGCTCCGGTGATCGCACAGGGTATCGTCGAGATCGAACAACACGAGCCGGATCGCCATGCTGCTCCTCTATCCCTTCCAAGCCTACGGTGTCATGGCAGGATCGACCAGCGAGCAGGCCACGCGCGAGCGGTTATCCTCTCTGCGAGGACGGTGGAGCACGCGATGGTGCGCTGGCTCGCTGCGTTCGCTGATCGGTACCAGAACGTGTGGCTGGTGGCGCTCCACGCATCCGTCATCCTCGGCCTGGTCGCCAGCCTCCCCGCGAACATCGTCGCCTCTCGAACGATGACGCGTGGGATCGAAACTGGTGAGCAGGCGGTACCGATCGCGCACACCGACGTCAATCCCTTGGGGATCAATACCTTCCTGCAGGCCGAGCCCGACCCGAACAAAGTCGCGCAGATGCTGGACATGATCGCCACTGCCGGCTTCAGCTATATCCGCCAGCCGTTTTTCTGGTACGAGATCGAGCCGGAACCGGGTGTCTTCTGGGATACGAAGTGGAACGTCAGCACCTGGGAAAAGTATGACCGGATCGTGGAACTGGCTCGTGAGCGGGGCATCGAGATCATCGCTCGCCTCGACAAACCACCCCGCTGGGCACGCGCCGGCCAGCCGAACCTCGACCAGTGCCCGGATGGCCCCCCGACCCACTATGAAGACTACGCCCGCTTCGTCGAGACGGTCGTCACCCGTTATCGAGGAAAGATCCGCTACATCCAAATTTGGAACGAGCCGAATCTGCGGAACGAGTGGGGTTGCCAGCCGATCGATCCCGCCGCCTTCACTCGGCTCCTCGCGCTCGCGTACCAGGCCGCCAAGCGTGCCGACCCCGATGTACTCGTCTTGATGCCAGGACTCGCCCCCACCGACCAAACCGGGCCGGAGAACCTGAGCGATCTCCTCTTTTTGGAGGGAATGTACCAGGCGGGCGCCGCCCCCTACTTCGATATCGCCAGCGCCATGGTCTACGGATACGGCTACAGTCCCTCAGACCGGCGTGTCGAGTTCGCCCGCAACAATTTTTCCCGAGTCATCCAGACGCGGGAGATCATGGTGCGCTACGGCGATCACGCCAAGCCGCTCTGGGTCGCGGAATACAATTGGGTCGCCTTCCCACCCGATTGGCAGGGGCTCCCTTCCGTCTGGGGACGACCCGTCACCCTCGAGCAACAGGCGCGCTATCTCTATGAGGGATACCTGCGCGCCCAGCGTGAGTGGCCGTGGGTCGGGGTACTTTGTGTCTGGTATTTCCGCTGGTGGCTTCCGCCGGATGATCCAACGAACGCTGCGGATCCGACGCGCGGCTTCGCGATCGTGGAATGGGATCTCACGCCTCGCCCAGCCTTTCAGCTCCTCGCCCGCGCTCGCCCCATCCTCGACCGCGCGTGGACCGGAGCCTATGCGGCGGACAGCCGGTACTGGCAGGCGAGCGAGGGCTGGGAACGTCGCGCGACGCCAGCTGGCCAGGCCTGGGTACCACGGAACACCAGGGGAACGCTCGAGTTCCTCTTCGGCGGGCCGCGCGTCGACCTTACCTTGCTTCCCGGGACGCGCATCAGCGTGCAGGTCGACGAGCATCCACCGCGCATCCTCGCGAACACCAGCGCGCGGCCACAGCGGATCACCGCCGCAGCTGGGCTCGCCGATACCCCTCATACCCTGATCATCCGTCCCCTGTCACCGCAAGGGGGGATCCTCCAGGCCAACGTCATCCGCCGACCGTTCGTCCTGGATGCGCTCCCATACTTCCTCGGTGCGACCGGAACCGTGCTCGCGCTCAACATGGTCTCGCTAGCATGGACACTGCGCCGACTCGCCGCACGTCGCCGCAGTGTTGCCGCGCTGGCCGTTCCAACGCTCAGGCAGAGCGGAGCGGGGCCAAGCAGCGAGTGAGCGCGTCGCGCCAGTCGGGGAGGATGATACCCAGCGCCGGCGCCGCCAGGCTGGTCAAGACTCCGTTGCGCGGTGGGCGAGCCACCCGACGGAACTGGCTCGCCGGAATCGGCTCGACTGGCACGTCGAGTCCGAGCGTGTCCAGCACCGCGACCGCCCACTCGTACCAGGAAGCCCTTCCGGCGTTGACCAGATGGTACGTCCCGTAGGCCGGTTGGGCGACCAGTTGCCAGATCGCTCTCGCCAGATCGTCCACGAAGGTGGGGCTCCCGTATTGATCGGCGACCATCCGCAAGCGCGGTTGCTCCCGCGCCAGTCGCAGGACAGTCGTGACGAAGTTGCGCCCGTGCGCGTCGTAGAGCATGGCCGTCCGCACGATGTAATGGCGCGGGCAGAGTGCACGGGCGACTTCCTCGGCCGCCAACTTGCTCGCCCCGTACACGCTCAAGGGATGCGGTCGCGCGAACTCGTG
The DNA here is from genome assembly GCA_034434855.1 of Thermomicrobium sp. Classification (GTDB taxonomy): domain Bacteria; phylum Chloroflexota; class Chloroflexia; order Thermomicrobiales; family Thermomicrobiaceae; genus Thermomicrobium. The sequence continues at coordinate 4,065 of DAOTYK010000418.1, read as the reverse complement.
ATACGGCTCGTCCTGCTCTCCGTCGAAGACATAATTGGTGGAAATCGCGACCAGCGCTGCCTCGGCAGCGGCGCAGGCAGCCGCGACGTGCTGCGTGCCCAGTGCGTTGACGCGCCAGGCCCGTTCCGGGTGCCGCTCGCAGCCATCGACATCGGTCCAGGCAGCACAGTGGATGACGAGCGACGGCTCGATCCGAGCGAGCACGGCACGCACGGTAAAGGGATCGGTCACGTCGCACTCGGCCGCTCCCAGCGCGATCACCTCCGTGTGGGCTGGAGCAGTGCGCACCAGCGCCCGCCCCAGTTGGCCGTGTCCACCGGTGATGAGCACGCGCACCACCGACCTCCGCAGACGTCGTCGGTTACTATAGCGTGCGCGAGAGGGCTCGGAGAGCGTTCGAGGACGAGGAGGAAGGAGCAGACCGTGCGGTTCGGAGCGCACATGTCGATCGCTGGAGGAGTCGATCGCGCTATCGACCGGGCCATCGAAATCGGTTGTGAAGCCGTGCAACTCTTCACCAAGAGTAGTAACCAGTGGAAAGCTCGACCGCTCACACCGGACGAGATCGCCCGCTTCAAAGAGAAAGCAGCCCGCTACGCTCTGCCGACCGTCGCGCACGACAGTTACCTCATCAATCTCGCGAGCCCGGACGATGCCCTGTGGGAGAAATCGATCGCCGCATTCCGCGAAGAACTGGAACGCTGCGAGGTCCTCGGCATCCCCTATCTGGTCACGCATCCCGGAGCGTTCGGTGAGGCAGGACTCGAGTTCGGTATCCGACGCGTCGCCGAAGCGCTCAATCGACTCCACGCCGATCTGCCCGGCTACCGCGTGATGACGTTGCTCGAGACGACAGCCGGCCAAGGGTCGAGTCTGGGGTACCGGTTCGAACAGCTCGCCGCGATCGTCGAGCGGGTCCGCGAGCCGGAACGCGTCGGCTACTGCTTCGACACTTGTCACGTCTTCGCTGCTGGTTACGAGCTCCGCACGCCCGAGGGTTACCGCGCCACCATGGACGAGTTCGACCGCATCCTCGGTTTGGATCGGCTTTTCGTCTTCCACCTCAACGATTCCAAGCGCGAGTTGGGTTCGCGCATCGATCGGCACGAGCATATCGGTCAGGGGAAAATCGGTCTCGAGGGTTTCCGTCTCCTCGTCAACGATCCGCGTTTCGCCGAGCATCCGGGACTGCTCGAGACCGAAAAGAGCCCTGATCTCCACGAGGACGTGGAGAATTTGCGCGTCTTGCGCAGTCTGGTTGCCGCCTGACGAGAGAAACCTATCCGGCGGGCACGGACGACAGGAGCGAGTCGAGAATGGTATGATGAGGTTGCGGCAGCGACCGGAACCGACTCGATACACTCGAGAGTAGGCTCTGTTGGCTGGCCGTCTGGCACTTCCAGAGAGCGGTGAGGTTCGTGACGGAAGGCATCACGCAGATCCTGAGCGATCTTTCGCGGGAAGCCGAGGAGGCGATCCGCGCTCTCGAGCGTCATCTGCACGCGATTCGGAGCCGAGTCGACACGCTGACGAACGAACTCGAGCAGCAGCGCCTTCGCATGCAGCTTCACGTCGAAGAGCGTCTCGTCGATTCGGGCGGGAAGCTGACGGAGGACGAGCTCCACACCTTGCGGTCCTTCGAGGATACGCTGGCCAGTCAACTGGCACGAGCCCAGGCATTGGGTCGGCAACTTGCCGGGTTTCTGCAGCTTTTGGCAGTCAGCCGCCAGCAGCTCAGCGGCAGCAGTACCTTGCCCGATCTGGAGGCAGCCAAAGACCTGCTCGTCCGACAAGCGATGGTGCGTGCGCAAGAAGAGGAACGCCGCCGTTTGGCGCGCGAAATCCACGACGGCCCAGCCCAAGTTCTGGCTAATGCCATTCTGACGATCCAGTACCTCGCGCGACTGATCGAGCGCGGTGACATCGCCAAGGAAGAGCTGCGCCAGGAACTGAACCGCGTCGAAGCGATCCTGCGCGCGGGACTCAGCGAGACCCGCCAGTTCATGTTCGCCCTCCAGCCGACGACGCTCCAGCAGCACGGCTTGCTCCGAACGCTCGCGCTGTACTTGGAGACGTTGCGCCGACAGTTTCCCGCTCGACTCGTCGTCGAACTTCCCGAAGCGCTCCCGCCGCTCACGCCGGAGCAGGAACTTGCTGCCTTCCGGGTGATCCAGGAAGCGCTGCACAATGTCCAACGTCATGCCCATGCCAGCCACTGCTGGCTAAGGATTTTCGTTCATCCATCCGAAATAGTCATCGAAGTGGCGGACGATGGGCAAGGCTTCCGTCCTGGTGCCATCGTTCCGACCTCGAGTGGTGGGTTCGGCTTGCAGGGGATGCGCGAGCGCGCCGAACTCGTCGGCGGCCAGCTCGAGATCCAGAGCGAACCCGGGCGCGGCACGACGATCCGGTTGCACCTCCCGCTCACAACGGCTCGCGGCGAGGAAGGTGTCACCACCGGAACAGCAGAGGAACGTGCACCGATCGAGGAGCAGAAGGAGCGGATCGCATGAGCCCGATCAACATCCTCATCGTGGACGATCACCCGCTCTTCCGGAGCGGTATCCGATGGAGCCTGGAGCAGAACCCACAGTTCGTCATCGTCGGCGAGGCCGCCGACGGGAGCGAGGCACTGCGCTTGGCCGACGAACTCTCACCGGACGTCATCCTGGTCGACCTCAGCCTTCCCGGCATGAACGGATTGGAAGTCGCCCGAGCACTCAAGCGCCGGCAACCGCAGGCTGGCGTGATCATCCTCACCATGCACCAGGACGACGAGCAACTGTTCAATGCCATCCGAGCCGGAGCCTCGGCCTACTGCACCAAAGACATCGAGCCCGAACAACTGATCGAGGTCATCACCCGTGTCGCTCGCGGCGAGTATCTCATCAACGAGATGGTTCTCTCTCGCCCCTTCGTCGCCTCGCGAGTCCTCGATCAGTTCCGCGAACTCTCCCGCCTCGACCGCACGTCGAGCGGCTTTTTCTCTCCCTTGACCCCGCGCGAGATCGAGATCCTCGATTGTGTGGCCCGCGGGTACAGCAACAAGGAAATCGCTCAAGCGCTCAACATCAGCGACCAGACCGTCAAGAACCACATCACGTCGATCCTGCGCAAGTTGGCGGTCAACGACCGCACCCAGGCAGTGATCTATGCCCTGCGCCACGGTTGGATCAAGCTGGAGGATACCGAGGACGGTCTCCCTGGCCCCGCCCCCAGTTTCGGTCGCGAGCGCGGGCGACGCTAACGCCGGCTGAATTGCCGCTCGAGTTCCTCGGTGCTCAGATGAACGACTGTCGGGCGTCCATGCGCGCAGGCGTTGGGGACGCGGCACTGCTCGAGTTGGCGAATGAGTTCGCGCATCTCGGGAAGCGAGAGTTCCTGTCCCGCGCGGATCGCTGAGTGGCAAGCCGTGCTGATGGCCACGCGCTCGAGCGGGGTCGTACCGCGCCCACCCGCCGCGAGCTCATCGAGCACGGCGATCAGGACCTGCTCGATACTGCGTTGAACGATTGCCGGAACCGCCCGAACAGCGACCGCAGCCCCACCGAAGGGTTCGAGTTCCCAGCCGAGCTGGACCAGCGCATCGCGGTAGCGCTCGACGGTGGCCAGTTGCACTGGAGAGAGCTCGAGAACCAGCGGCTCCAAGAGCGCTTGCTGCTCGACACCACGTGCCTCCAGCTGCGCGAGCAGCCGATCCAGCAGGATCCGCTCGTGCGCGGCATGCTGGTCGATCAGATACATACCGTCCGGCCCCTCGGCGATGATGTAGGCTTGCCGAACTTGCCCCAACACGCGCAGGACCGGCAGCCAACTCGTCGAGTCGGCCGAGCGAGCGCTCGATGGGGAGTCGACCAGTTGCTGGGGCATCCCAGAGCGACTGCTCCCCAGTTCCCGCGTCGGATCGGCGACCTGGAGGCGACGTTGCACGACTGATGGCGAAAGGGGGCTGAACGTCACCGGTGGCGGCGGATGTTCCGGCACGTGAGCCAAGAGAGTGCGGCGGACTGCCTCGTACACCGCAGCGGCCACCGCTCGCTCGTCGGCGAAACGCACCTCGCGCTT
>DAOTYK010000417.1:0-3781 GCA_034434855.1 Thermomicrobium sp. | reverse complement strand
GATTGCCGATGCTCCTGATCGAGGAGCATGAGTGATGGAGACGCGTCCAAGCGTGCGGACAACTGGTCTCTCCGAACTGATCGCTGCGCTCTGGCGGCGGGGGGTGCCGGTGGTCGGCTGGGGGGAAAGCCGGGACGGCATCGTCCTTTTGGCTGACGGGGGAGCATCGGTGCTGCTTCCGCGGGCACGCCTGGGTGAGCGGACCGATTTGGTTGCGAACTGGCTCGTCGAGCGTTTGCCGCGTCGGGGTGTGCTGGAAACGCCGGTGTCGCCAGAGCTGCTGCCGCAGTTCGACCAACGCGAATTGGCCTGGCTGCTCTTTCTCCGCTGGTTGCGGGAAAAGAATCGAGCTGAACCAGCGAAGCCTTCGTCAGAGCGTGTTCATCCTGCTGACGAACAGTGATCGGATGTCTCGCGGTCGCTCCACTGCTGTTGGGTAGATGTTGATGACGGCTCGAGAAGCGCTAGTGTTTCCACCGTTCGCCGACTGCACTGGCGTTTCCTCGCTGCTGTGGACTCGTGTGCGCGAGTTGCTGGACGCGTCGTGGGCTTGGGGCACGGTGGGGGATGGACACCCCGTTCCTCTCCATCCCAGCCGTCTCTGCGAGGGGCGGTATTCACCGCATACCGAGCGGACGTCGATTCACTCGAGCGCCATGGAGAGTGCTGGTGCCGGTTGGTGTCCCCAGAAGAGCTCGATCTCCAGATGCGGCCACTGGTCACGAATGGCTCGGTGGAGCCCTGTGACGTCGCCGATCGCCTCGCCGATGACGAGGGTGCAGAGTTCAGCCTCCTGGACATGGAGGTGCGCGAGCCCTGCGAGGAGTGCTTCCTCCGGCGTGGCATGGATCGCTTGCCACGTACCGCTGCGAGCGATCCAGCGTGGTGCCTCGGGCGTACCTTCCTGGTCGATCTCGACTGTCCGCAGGCGTCCCAGAAGATCGAGTAGCTTTTCTTCAGCGTGATCCTCATGGCCTGGCTCGTAGACGAGGAGGGCAGTCAACTGAGCAGCGAGCGAGTGCGTTGGGAGAACGACGAGCCTCGGTCGTTCCAGCTGACGGGCCGCTTCTCGAGCCACCGCTGCGTCCTCCTGCCGCGCAGGAAGCACGAGGAGCCGATCGACTGGCAGCGTGGCGAGTCGAGCAGCTAACCGCGCGGGTTCGGTGAGCGTTGGACTCGGAGCGAGAGCCAGCGCTCCTGACCGACGAGCCCATGCCCGAATAGTCGGCGCAGGAGAGAAGACGAGCAGGGCGGATTGTCGCGGTTCCGCGATGATCGTCTCCGGTCCATCCGCAGAGAGCCGTTCTACGGCCAGCGAATCGAGCCTGCCGTACGCACGGAGACACTCGATGACCAGATCCGGTTGCTGGGTATGGAGGTGCACACGCAGTAGCGCGTCATCACCGACGAGTTCGATCGACTCGCCGTACGATGCCAGCGTTTGGAGAAGTTCGTTGCGTCGATCGCTCGGAACACGCAGCAACGCGTTGAAACAGTACCCGTGCGGGTCGGCAGCGCCTGAGTGGGTCGGTGGCGGTGGCATCCTCATCGGAACCAGTGTGGGCCGTTCCCCGCGAGCGGCTGCAGCCCAGGCATCGAGGAATACGGCAAGACCTTGTGCACCCGCATCGACCACACCCTGCTGGCGCAGAATCGGCAAGAGTTCTGGGGTTCGAGCGACCGCAGCGAGGGCGGCGTCGCGGACGCGCGCCAAGAGTTCGGCGAGCGGGAGACCAGCGGCTTCCGCCTCCTGGGCAGCTTCCGCAGCCGCTCGGAGCACGGTGATCATCGTGCCTTCGACCGGCTGCAGAAGTGCCTGCCGAGCCAGCGTGTCGGCTCGGGCGAAGCCGGCTGACAGGGCTGCTGTATCGAGGTACTCGCGTTGTGCAGCGACCTCGGCCCAGGCGCGGAAAAACTGGCTGAGGATCACACCGGAGTTGCCATGTGCGGCGCGTAGTGCACCATGGGCTGCAGAACACGTCACCGCAGCCAGGCCCGTGTCGCTCGCCGCTCGGGCGGCCCGTAGAGCTGCCTGCGCGGTCAACAAGAGATTCGTGCCGGTGTCGCGGTCGGCGACCGGGAACACGTTCAAGGCGTCGAGACTCGCGGCGTGCTCCCCGAGGGCGAGGACAGCTGCCTCGAGTGCTGCCACGAAGGCGCTGGCGTCCCAACGCTGCCGATCGACTTCCGGTTTTCGCGTTGCGTGTTCCGCGAACAGGTGATCCATCGCTCAGCGCTGTCGCCTCGTGCTCGTCTCGTTCAGGTCGATTGTAGCAAGCGAGCGCTCTATTTCTATACTCATAGACAAGAGGAGTGCTAACATGGAGAGCGTGCTTCTGCTGCTCGCAGGATATCTCCTCGGTTCCGTGCCGACCGCTCAGATCGTTGCCCAACTCCTGGCAGGTGTCGATCTGCGGGAGCGCTCGCCGACGGTAAGCGGTTCGGGGGTCTACTATCTGGTCGCGCGCTGGGCGGTAGTTCCGGTCGGTCTGATCGACGTCCTGAAGGGGTACCTTGCGACCGCACTGCCCTTACAGAGCGGAGCCAGTGCGGAGTTGGCTATGGCGTGTGGTTTGGCAGCCGTCGTCGGTCACAACTGGTCACCGTGGCTCGGCTTTCGCGGTGGACGCGGGATCAGTCCGTTTCTCGGATTCCTGCTCGTTCTCTTCCCCATTGGGGTCTTCGTCGTGCTCGCCGCGTTGGCGATCGGAAGGCTCGTGCGGCGCACTCCGGTGGTCGCGTTGCTGGGACTGCTGGCGTTACCAGGAGTGGTCATCGTGACGAGTGGATCGGACGCAGCGTTGCGGGGTAGTCTCGGCATGCTGGCTATCACGATCATAAAGCGGCTGGAAGCGAACCGGCGGCGACTTCCGCGTCATCCGGTCGCCCGGCGGACTGTCCTCTGGAGGCGCTTCTGGTTGGACCGTGACGAGGAACGCTGGCCGCCCGCGCCGGAGGGTTGAGGGGTCATGCTCGCTGTCGTGACTGATAGTGTCGCCTGCCTCCCGAGCGAGCTGGTTGAGCGGCACCACATCCGTGTGGTACCGGTGCGCATCGTGCGCGGCGAGCGGGTCTATCGCGATGGCATCGATGTGACGCCGGAGGAGGCGTTCGCGTGGCTGGAAGCGGGAGAAGTGCTCACGACGGCGCAACCGGCCGTGGGTGAGTTCCTCGACACGTACGACGAGCTGTCGCGCATCGCGACGGGGATCGTGTCGATTCACGTCTCCTCCGGCGTGACGGGTGTGGTACAGGCTGCGACGGCGGCGGCTCGACTGATCGAGCGGATTCCGATCCGTGTCGTCGATAGCCGAGCGGCGACCATGGCGGAAGGTTTTCTCGTTCTCGCAGCAGCACGCTTGGCTGAGCAGGGGGCGGATTGGGCGACGGTCGTGCGCCGGGTCGAAGAGCTCCGGTCACAGGTGCGGTTTTTCGCTGTGCTGGACACCGTTACCTATCTCGTGCGGAGCGGGCGTGCACCGTGGCTCGCCCAGCTGGCAGTCGATATGCTGCAGGTCAAGCCCATTTTGACGCTGCAAGATGGGAAGATCGTCTCGCTGGAGCGGGTGAGGACGCGCCGACGAGCGATCGAGGCGATGCTGCGTCGCATGGAGCAGGACGTGGGTGAACGGCCGGTGCACGTGGCGGTGCTGCACGCGGGAGCGGCCGAGGAAGCAGCGGAACTGCGGCAGACGATCGAGGAGCGATTCCAGGTCGTGGAATCGTTCGTCACCCCCTTCACCGCGGCGATGGCGATCCACACCGGACCGGGGTTGCTCGG
>DAOTYK010000416.1:0-3002 GCA_034434855.1 Thermomicrobium sp. | reverse complement strand
TGGCTCGTCGAGGAGACGCTCTGCACGCTCTGGGAAGCTGTCGCGCTCTTCTTGCCGCCGCGATTGGCCCAGCGCGTCGAGGTGCTGTTGCGCCCGACCGGTGCGATACCGACCGGGAGACTCTCGCCCGTCCAACGCCGCCTCCTGGACCTCCTGGCGCAACGCGGGCCGCTGACGCTCGAGCAGGCACAACGGGCGCTCGGCCGCCCCTTGACCACCGCCTTGGAGCGCGCCGTCAGCGCCGGACTCATCGAGCGTCTCCCTGTCGTGCGTCCCATCCAACGCGTGGCGACCGAACAGTTCTTGCGTCCACGGTTGGACAACGATCTACCCGCGGATGCAGCGCAGTGCCGCGCCTACGAGACCATCCGACGGTGGTCCGAGGAGCACGACGGCGCACTGCTGCCGCGCCGGTTCCTCCACCGACTCGGGCTCTCCCCAGCGACCGTTCAGAGGCTCGTCCAGCGAGGACTGGTGGAGGTCGTCGAACTCCCGCATGGGGGACTACCGACTGTCCAGGGTGGTTTCGATCGCCCGCTCACGCTCACACCGGAGCAACAGCAGGCGTGGGAGGCGATCCGGAGCGTGTTCGACCAGGACCCGCCGCGCCCGCTCCTCCTGCACGGCGTGACAGGGAGCGGCAAAACCGAACTCTATCTCCGAGCGATCGCCGAGTGCCTCCGGCGGGGTCGGCAGGCGATCGTCCTGGTGCCGGAGATCGCTCTCGCGACCCAAGTCGTTCAGCGGGTCGCGGCACGCTTTCCCGGTCGGACAGTCCTGGTCCACAGTGGCATGCGCGAGAGCGAGCGAGCGGCGGTTTGGGAAACGATCCACCATGGGCAAGCCGATGTGGTGGTCGGCCCACGCTCCGCGCTCTTCGTCCCGCTGCGGTCGATCGGCTTGATCGTCATCGACGAGGAACACGAGGCAGCCTACAAGCAACAGGAGCCGTCACCACGCTATCACGCGCGGGCGGTCGCGCAGCGGCTCGCCGAGTTGCATCGCGCGGTGCTTCTCCTCGGAAGCGCGACACCGGACGTCACGACGGCCTATGCAGCCGCGACGGGTCAACTGGCGGTTGCGCGCCTGCAGGAGCGGGTCGGACCGCTGGTAGTGGGACAACGGGGTGAGGTGGCACGAGCACGTCTCCAGCTCCCACGCGTCGAAGTCGTGGACATGCGACTCGAGCACCAGCTCGGCCATGCCGGGCTGTTCAGCCGAGCGCTGCACGAGGCGATCGCGGCAGCGCTGCAGCGGAACGAGCAGGTTCTCCTCCTCATCAACCGGCGTGGCTCGGCGACCTTGGTCCAGTGTCGATCCTGTGGGCATGTGGAGGTGTGTCCGCTCTGCGATGTCCCGCTCGTCTACCACGCCGATCGGCGCCAACTGATCTGTCACCGCTGCGATCTCCGCCGCCTCCCGAGCGCGACGTGCCCGACGTGTGGGCGCGCCGCGCTGAGTTATTACGGAGCGGGAACGCAGCGCGTCGAACGCGAGGTGCAGCAACGTTTTCCGCAGGCCCGCGTGCTGCGCTGGGATCGCGACGTCGTGCAGCGCGGCAATGACCCGCGATCGCTTCTCCAACGTGTCCTCCGTCGCGAGGTCGACGTCATCGTCGGAACGCAGATGGTCGCCAAAGGATTCGATTTTCCCGCTGTGACGACAGTCGGTATCGTGCATGCCGATACGGGCATCTATCTCCCGGACTATCGTGCTGCCGAGCGCACGTTCCAGCTGTTGACGCAGGTCGCTGGTCGAGCCGGCCGGCATCTCCCGGGTGGGCTCGTCGTCATCCAGACCTACACCCCGGAGCATTACGCCATCCGCGCCGCGAGCCGGCAGGACTACGACGCGTTCTACCAGGAGGAACTCGCCTTTCGCCAACGGCATGGTTACCCGCCGTTCCGGCGGCTGGTCCGGCTCGTGGTTCGCCACCGCGACGAGTTGGCAGGACGACTCGCCAGCGAGGAGATGGCGGAACGCTTGCGGGAGAAGGCGCGAGAACTCAGCGCACGCGATGTCGAGGTGTTGGGTCCCACCCCAGCCTTCGTCAGCCGGATCCGCGGTTTTTACCAGTGGCAACTCTTGGTCCGGGGTGCCGATGGGCCGCGGGTCGTGGCAGCGATACCGGTGCACGGCGGCTGGATCGTGGATGTCGATCCGGTGAGCTTGCTCTGACCGGTATAATCGAGAACCGGTGGAACGTGAGGTGACGAGAATCGATGGCAGTCCGAACCATCATCACAGAAGGTGATCCGCGGTTGCGCCAGAAGGCGATCCGCATCCGCGCGGTCGACCAGGAGGTGCGACAGCTCGCGCGCGATCTCTGGGACACCGTGCGGGCTGCCCGGGGACTGGGTCTGGCTGCACCGCAGATCGGGATCCTGCGCCGGATCATCGTCGTCGCGATTCCGCCCGACTACGTCGAGGAGGGCGACCCCGGAGTGGAACTGACGCTGATCAACCCGGAGATCGTGCGGGCGAGTGGTCGCCAGGTCGGGTTGGAGGGCTGTCTCAGCATCCCAGGCTGGTACGGTGAGGTTCCCCGTTTCATGCACGTGACCGTGAAGGCACTCGACCTCGATGGACGCGAGGTGCGCGTGAAGGGGAGCGGCTTGCTCGCCCGCGTCCTCCAGCACGAAATCGATCATCTGGAGGGTATTCTCTTCGTCGATCGGATCGAAGATCGGTCGACGCTGCGCTACATCCCGGACGAGGAAGAAGAGACCGCCGAAGCAGCGACCGGGACGTGAACCTCAGAGCACGATTTCGGCCTGGTGGACGCGACTCTGCTCCGCGAGGAGGATCGCGTCGATCGTGGCGAGAGTCTGCTCGAGCCGATCCGTCTCGTTGAAGACGACGTAGTCGAACTCGTAGACCTGAGCGAGTTCCCGGGATGCGGTCGCGATCCGCTCCATGAGCGTGATCGGATCGTCCGTCTTGCGGCTGCGCAAGCGCTGCATCAGTTCGGACATCGAGGGTGGTGCGAGAAAGATCAGGAT
>DAOTYK010000415.1:0-14925 GCA_034434855.1 Thermomicrobium sp. | reverse complement strand
TCGTCTTCCGGATCGCACTGCGCACACTGGGTCGAACCGACGACGCGGAGGATATCTGCCAAGAGGTCTTTTTTCGCCTCTACCGACAACCGCCGCAGCTAGACGATCATCCACACGCTTTGCGGCTCTGGCTCGCCCGCGTCACCACCAACGCGGCACTCAATCTGCTGCGCGGTCAGCGACGAGCCCGCTTTCATTGGTCCCGTCTGCTCCGCTTCGACCGACTTTTCCACGATCAGCGGCGCACCGCGGAGTGGAATGAAACATCGCTGCTCGTCCAGAGCGTCTTGGAGGAACTTTCCGATCGCGATCGTGCGTTACTCGCCCTGCGAGTGAGCGGGTTCAGTTACGAAGAGATCGCCACATTGTTGCAACTTCGACCGACCTCGGTCGGCACCTTGCTGGCGCGCGCTGAGCGCCGCTTCCGCGAGCGCTACCGAGCCCTGCTCGGCGAGGATGGAGAGGAGGTGCGCGAGTGAGACGATTCCGTCGATGCCCGCCCGAGGGAACGCTCCGGCTTTTGCTCGACAGCCCAGGTGAGACCGCCGTTCGTCAGCATGTCGCCCGTTGTCGATCCTGCCAGCAGCGCCTCGAGCGCTTGCGAGCCGATGCGGAGTTCGTCGAACGCGCTTTGGCTTCGCTCGAGCAGCCATCCGTACCCCTGCCGGTTCGTGTGAACGGATCGAGAAAGGAGGGTCCCATGCGTCGTTTACGGCCGGTCAGCGCAGCGCTCGCTGCGACACTCGCGCTCGCTCTCGTCGTGTGGCTGACTCCGGTCGGCGCACTCGCTGATCAGCTGGTGCAGCGCTTCCGCGTCCAGCAGTTTGCAGCCATCACCATACCAGCTTCGACGATCGCTTCGCTGAACGAACAGTTCGGGGCGATACCGGAGGACCAGAAAGCAACGCTGCGCGAGCAACTGCAGCAAGCCTTCCGGGTCACACCCGAACAGATGAATGATGAGCGTGTTCGCGAGGTCGACTCGTTGGACGATCTCACTGCGCACCTCGGTCGTACACCGCTCGTCCCGGCCGCGGTGCCTGCGCCGTTTGCGTCCGTGCAGCCGCGCTATTTCGCGGGCGATGCCCAGCGGAGCGAGACGACGATCGACGTCGCCCGCGTACGCGAGGCCGCCGCGCAGCTCGGGCTACAGTTCGCAAGCTTGCCCGATCCGAGCGTGACGCCGACGGTCACCGTGGCACTCTCCGTTCCGGCGAGCGCCGCGCAAGTGTGGGAGGCCGGCGATCGAGCCATGCTGCTGGTCGCCGAACTCGAGAGCCCGACTCTGGAGCTCCCCGCTGAGATCGACCCGGAGCTCCTGCGCGAGGACCTGCTGATGCTCCCAGGGCTTCCGCCTGACGTGGTAGCCCAGATCCGCGCGGTCCGCGATTGGCGCCAAACGCTGATCATCCCGATCCCTGAGGGAGCCACGTCGCGGACCATTTCGCTGCGCGGCACGAGCGGGCTGCTCATCGAAGGAACGGAGGGGACCGCAGTCCTCTGGCAGGAACGCGGTATCCTCCATATCGTCGGCGGCAGCGTGACGGCCGATCAGGCGTTGGCCATCGCGCGCTCGCTCCGCTAATGGTGACCAGGCCAAACAGCGTCGGGTAGGGGGCGCTTGCCCTCTACCCGGCTCCTGACTGTGACGGAACACGATGCAAGCGCGACCGCCAGTTAGCCAGTCCGAATGGGCAATCGAAACGCGGGGCCTCCGCAAGGTCTATGGTGATCGAGTGGCACTCGAAGACCTCTCGATCACCGTCGGCTATGGGGAAGTGTTCGGTTTCCTCGGCCCCAACGGCGCTGGCAAAACCACGGCCGTCAAGATACTCGTCGGCCTCATCCGGCCGACAGCGGGCACTGGCTGGGTACTCGGGCGCCCCCTCGGCGACTACCAGGCACGCCGTCAGATCGGCTATCTGCCGGAACTCTTCCGTTTCCACGACTGGCTGACCGGAGAGGAACTCCTCGACCTGCACGGGCAGCTGTACGGACTCAGTCGCGCCGAGCGGCAGCGGCGCATTCCCGAAGTCCTCGAACTGGTCGGTCTCACCGAAGCAGCACGACGGCGGGTACGAACCTACTCGAAAGGGATGCAGCAGCGGATCGGGATCGCCCAAGCTCTCTTGGCTGAGCCGCGGCTGGTGATTCTGGACGAGCCGACCTCCGCCTTGGATCCCCTCGGACGGCGCGACGTCCGCGACCTCATCCGGCGACTACGCAGCGAGGGGATCACGGTCTTCTTGAACTCACATCTCTTGAGCGAGGTCGAAGCGGTCTGCGACCGCATCGCCATAGTGAACCGCGGACGCGTCGTCGCGCTGGGACCGATGACGACGCTGTTGGCCGGTGACCTCACAGTCGAATTCCGCCTCGGGTCGCTCCCCGACGGAACACTCGATGCCCTGGCTCGGCTCGTGCAGGTCGAGGAAATCCGACCCGATCCTCGCCCAACGATCATCGCGCGTGCACCGGACGAGGAAACGATCGCTCGAGCAGTCGATCTTCTCGTCGAATCCGGCATACCCGTCTATGGCGTCATTCCCGAACGCCGCTCGCTCGAAGACCTGTTCGTCCGCCTGGTGAACGACGAGCGATCGGAGTCACGATGAAGGCACTGGTCATCGCTCGCTTGACCTTCCGCGAGGGCCTCCGCAAGAAGCTCGTCCTCGGCGTCGTGCTGTTGAGCCTGGTCTTCGCCGTCCTCTACGTTTGGGGCTTTACCTTGTTCGTACAGGACTGGCGCGACATGGAAGCACGACGCGCGGCCGCTGGGGCTGGTCCCATGCTTCCGTACGAGGTCTTCGCCAGCGCGATGGTCCTGCTCGGGCTGTGGACGGTCAACTTCCTCGCCGGTGTCATGACGATCTTTGCCTCCGTGGGCACGATCGCCAGCGAGATCGAACAAGGCACGCTCCACGCGATCGTTCCGAAGCCGATCCGTCGGTGGGAGATCGTGCTCGGCAAATGGCTCGGCTACGCACTGATGCTCGTCGTGTACATCGCGGTGATGGTCGCCACCGTCGTACTCACGGCCCGCTTCGTCGGTGATTACCAGCCGCCCAACGTCCTGCAGGCCTACGGCTTGATCGTGCTCGTCGCTCTGATTTTGCTGAGCCTGACGATTCTCGGTAGCACGCTCTTTTCGACCGTCGCCAACGGTGTCATCGTCTTCATGCTCTACGGCATGGCGATCACCGGTGGATTGGTCGAGCAGATCGGCACGGCGTTGGACAACGATGTTCTCATCCGCATCGGCGTGATCTCGTCCATCCTGGTTCCCAGCGACAGCATGTGGCGACTCGCCAGTTACCTCGTCCAACCGCGTCTCGCCGTGAACTTCCTGGGCCCGAACCCCTTTGGAACCACCGTCCCGCCGAGCACGCTCGCCGTCTGGTACAGCGTCGCCTATGCCTTCGTCCTCCTGCTTCTCGCCATGCTGCGCTTCCATCGGCGTGATCTTTAGCCATCATCCTGGTTGCGGCATACTCACGACGCAGCCGCTCAGCAGCGGCGGGTCGGACGACACCAGAGAGGGAGAGCATGGAGGTCGAAATCGTTACCCTTCCCTGTGGGCCACTCGAGACGAACGCGTATCTCCTGGTCACGGAGCGTCGCGCGCTCCTCGTCGACGCTCCCCCTGACTCGTGCCTCGCCGTTCTCGACGAGCTCGAGCGACGCCAGGCACGGCTCGAGCGGATCGTGATCACTCACACGCATTGGGACCATATCGTCGATGCGGCCGCGTTGCGGCGGGAGACAGGTGCGCTGATCATCGCGCATCCGCAAGCGGTTCCGCGTCTCCAGCAGCCGCGCCCGCTCCTCACGCCGCTCCCATTCGACATCGAGCCAGCACCACCGGACGAGCTCGTCGAGGATGGTGCCACACTGCAGTTCGAGCCGCTGAGCTTCACGGTGATCCACACGCCGGGCCACGCACCGGAACAGATCTCGCTGTACGAGCCGACACGCCGCTGGCTTTTCGGTGGAGATACCCTCTTCCCGGGCGGGTACGGTCGCGTCGACCTACCTGGGTCCAGCATGACGGAGACGATGCGGACACTCCGACGTCTGCTGGAACTCCCCGACGAGGTCGTCGTCTTTCCGGGCCATGGCCCGACGACGACGATCGGTCGCGAGCGTGGCTGGATCGAGCAGCTGGTCGCAAGCGGAGCCTAACGTACGGCGCGCACTAACGGTTCGGCATCCGCGAACGGTCCGATCACAGCTAGGGCGAAGCGTTCCGGCTGGAACAGTTCCTGTGCCAGCGACTGGATCTCTTCGCTGGTGACCGCCCGAATACGGGCGATGACTTCCTCGGGCGTCAGCACCTCACCGAACACCAGTTCCTGCCCGCCGATCCAGCTGGCGACCGCACGACTGTCTTCCAAGCCCATGACGATCCGCCCGACGCGCAGCTCCTTCGTGCGCTCGAGTTCGTCCTCGGGGACCGGCTCGTGCACCAGCTTCTCCAATTCACCCCGCACCGCACGCAACGCGCGCTCAGCACGCTCGACGTCGGTACCGGTGTAGATGACCGCCTGCCCGACGTCGGCATACTCGCGGAGATACCCGTACACCTCGTACGCGAGCCCTTGGCGCTCGCGGATCTCTTTGAACAACCGCGAACTCATGCCGGAACTGAGTACAGAATCCAACATACCTTGCACGAAGCGACGCTCGTCACTGTACGGCAACGCAGGAAGTGCGAGGCAGAGATGTGCCTGCTCGGTCGGTCGCTCGAGGAGTTCGATCGTCGGCCGCGCATCGCTCGGTCGAGCCGGGTGCGGATCGGCTGGCGTCCCTGGCTCCAGATCACCGAAATAGCGCTGCACGAGTTCGACCACCTGCTCGTGCATGAGGTCTCCAGCTGCAGCCACGACCAAGCGATCGGCCCGGTAATGCTGCTCGAGGTAGGCGATGAGTTCGTCGCGCGTGATCGCCTCGACTGTCTCTTCCGAGCCGATGATCGGCCTTCCCAGTGGATGCCCGTTCCAGAGTGCCCGATCCACCAGATCGTGCACGTAGTCGTCCGGTGTGTCGCGGATGCCGTGGATCTCTTCGACGATGACATGCCGTTCCTTTTCGAGCTCGCCTGGATCGAACAACGAGTGACGCAGCATGTCAGCCAGAACATCGAAAGCGAGCTCGAGATGCCGGCTCGGCACTTTCACCCAGTAGTCCGTATGCTCGCGACCGGTCGACGCGTTCATCATCCCGCCGACACCCTCGATCGCCTCGCTGATCAGCACCGGATCCGGGCGCCGCTCAGTGCCCTTGAACAGCATGTGCTCCAGAAAGTGCGAGATACCAGCCACGCGATCGCTTTCGTAGCGCGAGCCGACCCCGACGTACACGATGACCGTCGCCGAGCGTACATGAGGCATCCGACTGGTCACGATACGGATCCCATTGGGCAAGCACGTCTTCTCGTAATCCATCCTTACCCGTTTCCTACCTCATCGCCGATCGATCGCTGAGCTGAACCTGATCGAGCAGCAGCCGGAGCCCCGCTTCCGCCGAACGCTCGATGTTCTGCCAGCGGTCACCCGTGAATCGATGCTCCTCGACGACAACACCATGCGGCCCCGCGCAGGCGACGTAGACCAAACCGACCGGCTTCGTCGCTGTCCCACCACCGGGGCCAGCGATACCGGTCGTGGCGACCGCGTAGTCGGTCGCAAAGCGTTCTCGAGCTCCCTTCGCCATCGCCTCGGCACACTCCCGGCTCACGGCACCGACCGAACGGAGCACGTCTTCCGGGACACCGAGCAGCGCTTGCTTCACGCGGTTACTGTAGGCGATGACCCCACCAATATAATATTCGCTGCTCCCCGGTACCGAGGTGAGGAGATGACCGATCAGCCCGCCCGTGCACGATTCGGCGGTTGCCAGCGTCAGCCGTCGCTGGACGAAGAGTTCGTAGACGCGACGTGCGAGTGGATGCTCCGGCACGCGAAACCTCCGGACCACATCTTGCAAGTATATTCATTACCCGGATGGCTCGAGCATGAGATCATCGAGTCGGTCGGCCTGCCGAGTCGACGGAAGGAGCGACATCGCGACGGTCATGATGATCAGCCCGCTCCCGACTACCAAAAACGCACGCCCGGCACCGAGGTAATCACCTAGCCAACCACCCAGACCGTTCGCAGCGATGAGCGCGGTGAACAGGATCGTCGACCGAAGAGCGAAAACACGCCCCATGTGATTCGCAGGAGTCACACGCTGCACGATCGTCACACTCGGTACCAGGAACAGGAGATTCCCGAGTCCGGTGAGTCCCGTCAGCACGACACCGATCCAGAGCGGTGGGTCGAGGCCCAGTCCGGTCAAGCCAGAGCCCATTATCACTAGCCCGAGGACGACGAGCGTCGCGAGGCGCCGCGCATTGAGCGTGCCGACCAAGAGCGCACCCACGACACTCCCCACGCCGATCCCGAAGTTGAGCAGGCTATAGGTCACCTCGCCGCGCTCCGGACGAGCGTAGGCGTAGCCGACCAACAGCGGCATGGCCATACCGATCGCGACCGCACCGAGCGCGACCAGCAGCGTGTTGGTGCGAACGAGCGGCTGATTGACCAAGAACTGCACTCCGCCGACCAACTCGCGCCAGACCACTCGAACGGATCGCTCGCTCCCCACCACCAGGGGTGGTAGCCGCAGGGGCCACAGAATCAGCGCCGAGAAGACGTAGCCGAGTGCAGCCACCGCAAAAGCAGCTTCCAGGCCATGCCGACTACCCATCACCGACACCAGCCCACCGACGACCAACCCGGCCAGCGGATATCCGCCGATGTCACCGAGGCTTTCGGCGAGCGACGACAGAGAGTTCGCCGTCGTGAGCTGGCTCGGTGGCACGACCGCCGGAATGGAGGCCATCTTGGCTGGCCGGTGCAGGATCGATGCAGCATTGATCATGAACAGGAGCAGGTAGAGACTACCGATCCAGTATTCGGCCGCGATCGGGAGCAGAACGACCGGCAGCACACGAGCCAGATCCGAGGCGATCATCACGCGCCGCCGATCGACCCGGTCCACCACCACGCCAGCGAGCGGTCCGAGCAAGAGGTCCGGCAATCCGCTGGCCAAAAACGCCAAGCCGGCGACTGTCATCGAGCCCGTCAGTTCGTAGACCAGTGCCGCGAGAGCGACTCGGTGTACCCGGTCACCGATGGTCGCGACGAGATCGGAGCCCCACAATGCAGCGAACCGCCGGTTCCCCACCAGCAGCCGCAGCGGCTCGCGCCACTCCACCCTTCCCCTCCCCGACCGTCTGCCTGGCCGTGACAGGGAATCCCGTACCGGCAGTATAGCCGATCGTCTCGAGGATCACCGAGCGAACTGACGAGCACGCGAGAACTCATCCGTCTCTGGAAAGACGAACACCCTTTTCTTCGAGTTGGCGAATGTCCGCTTCCACTTCCGCGAGCTGACGCTGGATGATCGGCAACCGATCACGTGCGCGCTGCCAATCGCGGAAAACCTCATCCCGCTCGCGCCGCAGCCGGTTGCGTTCCGAGACCAGTTGTTGCACTTGCCAGGCGCGTGCGGCGCATGTCGGGCAGCGGTCGCGCAGGTCTCGCCAGCCACCGCAGGCGGGACACGGACGCGCCAGATCGGCGAACCGGATTTCCGTCCAGACTTGCCGACGTCGCGCTGACTCCAGCGCATCAGCCGCGACGAGATCGGCACTCGCCTCGAGGGTCGCGAGGAGCTCAGGGCTCGGATCGCGGTATCCCACTGCTGTCAACACGTTTTCGAGTTCGCCCTCCACACGTCGGAGCTGGGCAGGTGCAAGCTGGTGCCCGCGCTCAGCCCAGTCGACTTCCTCGACCCAGCGGAGAACGACACCGCTGATCTCCAATTCGACCGTCGCAGGCGATTCCCCCACAGCGACCCTCACTTCGACCGGAACAGGCGGCAGGGGATGCGGCTGAAGGACGGAGGGCATCGTCTCGAATGCTTTTCGCTGTTCTTCGAGGTCAGCGATCGCCGCATCGAGTTCGCGAAGACGTTCTGTCCAACGATTCTCCGGTTGGAGAGCCTGTTCAGCGAGCATGAGGTCATAACGCAACTCTTCACGACGCTGGTAGAGGCGAGCCAGACGTCGCCGCTCTGCCTCTCGGACCGGCCGCTCGGGCTGGTCGGTCGGTCGGTCGACGGCTGGCCGTTCATCTTGGTCGCGATCGCGCCGCCACCACCGTCGCATCTCACTCTTCCCCGACGGGCTCGAGCGCATCCGCCGCAGCACGCAAGCGGTGCAAGAGTGCGAGGAAGGGCGACGGATCGGCGAACAGTGCTTCCGGCGGAACGAGTGCCCGCCAACTCGCCCGTAACGCAGGCGGCCGCCCTGCCAGTGCTTCGACCTCCAAGACATCCGGCCGGTCACCGATGCGTGCTCGCAAAGATCGCTGGCCCTTCGCTCCGCGCCAGGAAAGGTGCAGTTCCGGCTTCCCTCCGTTCTCCTGAACGGAGACCGCCAGCGACGCGTCATGCTTCCCGAGCTTCCCTACGGCCTCGGTCAGTTGCCGCAAGGCGAGCAGTCGCCGGTCGCGCTCGTCCAGCCGCCACGGCCGGCCGATCCGCGCCGAGACGCGCCAGCGGAGCCACCGACTCCGCCACACCGCGAAACCAGTGAGCAGGAGCGCCCCATGCAGTGCCCCGAGCACGAGAGCGGCCGATCGCGGCCCACTGTACAGCTGCGTCCAGTCACCCTGCATGCCACTCGCGAGATCGAGTGCAGGGTAGAACACCAGGGTGGTCGCGAGGATCATCCCGCCGGCCGTCAAGAGCAGCGCAGCGACCGGCCGGCGCAGCGGAGCGAAGAGGCCAACCCCGATAGTGACGAGTGCGAGAAACAAACTGACGAGATTGCCGCTCAGGGCGATCCAGAACTGGGCGAACGGATTCGTCACGCCTGTGTATTCGACCCAGCCGAGAAACAGCAGGTAACCGAAGCCGACCACGCGTCCACCGAAAAGCCACACCGCGATGGCGTGCCCGAGTTCGTGCGCGAGGACACTGATCGGTACGAGCACGAAAAGCGCCAATTCCACGAGCACCGCCAGTTGCTGCGCGGTCACTGGCTCAGCAAAGAGCTGGTGTCGGGCACGCCAGCCCCGCACGATCGCGCGGACCGAGAGAGCCGCCAGCGCGAAACTGACCAGTTGCGAAGCCGGGAAACTCCACATCGGACGATCCGGTCCAGCAGGATCGCCTGGTCCTGCTCTCTCCAGTCTACTCCGTCGCGCGGCGCGGAGTACGCCCGGAGACTGCCGGATGTCCGGGAATCACGAACCGCCACAGGATCTCCTGACCGCGCGAGATCCCGATGCGTGGCGTGCTCGCGACATGCTGCGGCGATGAGCCAGCCTGAATCCAGAACGGCGGTCGATCGAACGGCAACCCGTGATGATCGAGCGCGACACCGAACGCCTGAGCGAGCGCTCCCGGCCCGCTGGCCAGCCGGTGCTCAGCCAATCGGTATCCGGCGCGACGCGATCGCTCCCGGCGTTGCCGCATGATCGCGTGGCCAGCCAGCGGCATCGCGGCGCGGAGCAAGACAGCACCGGCCATACCGTCCGGATCGGTGACGATGTTGCAGCATGGGTAGACACCGTAGGCCCGATAGACGTAGGCATGGCCCGGTGCTCCCCACATGACCCGAGCTGGTCCGTTCCGGTAGCGGGCCGCGTGGGAGGCAGGATCCTCCGGCCCGCCATACGCCTCGACCTCGACGAGCACACCAGCGACCAACTCGCCGCCGACCATGCTCACCAGGATTGCACCGAGGAGATCACGAGCGACCTCGGCCGCCGGACGCGCGAACCAGTCACGCGGTAAGGCTCGTGCCGGATCCAATGGGATCTCGCTTGTGCCGACAATAGTTCCGACACCGTCCATCGGTCACTCGTGCGTGCTTGCCCTCCGGCCAGGATGCTCGCCACCCCGCGGCGAGCCGTGGTCTTTTGGTTGCGCTCCCGCCCGACTGCTCAGCACCGATCCGGTCAACTCACTCAGGGTAGCCGTAGCACGAGGAGTCGACCGGTGCCGACCGCTGGGTCGAGCAACGACGCCGGCTGGCGAACCGACTCGCCTCAGGCCAACTCGTCGAGCCGGGCGCGGATCAGCCGCAGGCGCTCCTCGGCATCGGCCAGCTTCGCACGGTGGCGCTCGACCACGTGCGCTGGCGCTCGCGTGACGAACTGCTCATTGGCCAAGAGTGCCCGCGTCCGCTCGAGTTCGGCGAGGAGTTCCTCCAGTTCGCGCTGCAGGCGCTGTCGCTCGGCTTCGCTATCGAGCATCCCACGGAGCGGCAAGTAGATCACCGCATCGTCCACGATGAGCGAGACGACCTGCCGCGGTGCCTCGAGGAGTTCTTCGACGTAGCTCAAACCGTCGCTCGCGATACGAGCCAGGAAGCGGAAGACGCCCTCGCTGTCCTGGAACGCGCGCCGATGCGAGCCTGGATAGACGATCGCCTGGATCCAGCGCGCTGGCTCGACACCAGCTTCGGCGCGGGCATTCCGTACTGCTCGGATAGCCTCCATCAAGAAGCCGAACTCGCGCTCCGCCTCCTCGTCGATCCGTGCCGCATCGGGTTGCGGCCAGGGAGCGACCATGATGCTCTCCCCACCGTGCGGCAGCCGTTGCCAGAGCTCTTCGGTCACGAACGGCATGAAGGGATGCAGCAAGCGCAACGCCCGCTCGAGGACATACGCCAAGGTCTGCCGGGCGACTCGAGCGCCGGTGCCACCAGCGTTGATCGCCACCTTGCTCGCTTCGATGTACCAGTCGCAGAACTCCGACCACAGGAAATCGTAGAGGAGGTGCCCTGCCTCGTGGAACTGATAGCGTTCGAGTTGGTCGGTCACCTCCGCCGTCACGCGTTCGAGGCGACTGAGAATCCAGCGATCAGCCAGACTCATCGCCGAGCGCTCAGGGGGTACGACCGAACCGTCCGGTGCCCGCTCGACCTCCCCACCCGCCAGCGCCCGGAGCGTGTAGCGCGTGGCGTTCCAGATCTTGTTGGCGAAGTTCCGACTCGCCTCCACCCTGTTCAGACTCAGCTTCATATCGGTACCGGGACCAGCCATGGTCACGAGCGTGAAGCGCAACGCATCGGCGCCATACTGCTGGGTAACCTCGGTCGGATCGATCACGTTCCCTTTCGTCTTGCTCATCCGCTGACCACGCTCGTCCCGCACGGTTCCGTGCAGGTAGACCGTGTAGAAGGGCACCTCGCCCATGAACTCCAGACCCAGGAAGACCATCCGGGCCACCCAGAAAAAGAGGATGTCGTACCCGGTCTCCATCACCGAGCCAGGATAGAAGTAACGGAGATCGTCCGTGTCGTCAGGCCAGCCCAACGTGCTGAACGGCCAGAGCCCGCTGGAGAACCAGGTATCGAGCACGTCCGGATCCTGCTCGATCCGCGTGCTGCCACAATGCTCGCAGCGCTCGATCGTCTCCTCCGCCGTGACCGTGAGCTGCCCACAGTCCTGGCAATACCAGACCGGGATACGGTGTCCCCACCAGAGCTGCCGCGAGATGCACCAGTCGCGGACGTTCTCCAGCCAGTGCAGGTAGACCGCGCGGAACCGCTCCGGAATGAACTGGAGTGTCCCGTTGCGCGCGACCTCGATCGCCGGCTGGGCGAGCGGCGCCATCTTGACGAACCACTGCTTGCTGATGAGTGGCTCGACGACTGCACCGCAGCGCTGGCAATGTCCCAAGCTGTAGCGGTGAGGCATCGTCCGCACCAGATATCCCTGGCGATCGAGTTCCTCCACGACCCGTCGGCGCGCCTCCTGGATCGGGAACCCAGCGAACGGCCCAGCGTTCTCGTTCAGCGTGCCGTCCGGATCGAGGATGTTGACCGGTGGCAGACCGTGGCGCTGCGCGATCTCGAAGTCGGTGAAGTCGTGCGCTGGCGTCACCTTCACTGCACCGGTGCCGAACGCCGGATCGACCGCCTCGTCAGCCACGATGGTCAGCCGCCGGCCGAGCAACGGGAGGATCGCCGTCTTACCGACCAGATGCCGGTAGCGCTCGTCCTCGGGATGGACCGCCACGCCCGTATCGCCGAGCATCGTTTCCGGCCGCGTCGTCGCGACGACCAGCGATTCGTCACTCCCCTCGATCGGGTAGCGCAGGTAGTAGAGCGTCCCCTCGATCTCCTCGTGATCGACTTCCAGATCGGAGAGTGCGGTCATACAGCGCGGGCACCAGTTGATGAGCCGCTCTCCCCGATAGATGAGCCCCTTGTCGTAGAGTCGCTTGAAAGCCGTGCGGACCGCCCGCGAGGGTCCGGGATCCATCGTGAAGCGGAAACGTGTCCAGTCACAGGAAGCCCCGAGGATCCGCAACTGCTCGCGGATACGCCCGCGATAGCGGTTCATCCAGTCCCAAACGCGCTCGAGGAACTTCTCGCGCCCCAGATCGTGACGGGTCAGTCCCTCTTTGAGAAGCTCGCGCTCGACGACCCACTGGCCCGCGATACCAGCATGGTCGGCACCGGGCAACCAGAGCGTCGGGTAGCCCTGCATCCGTCGCCAGCGGATCATCAAGTCCTCGATGGCGACGAAGAGAGCGTGGCCCATGTGCAGCTCACCGGTGACGTTCGGTGGCGGCATGATGATGACGAACGGCTTCCGGTTCCAGTCGATAGCCGGGGTGAAATAGCCACGCTGTTCCCACCAGTCGTACCACCGCGCTTCGACCGTTTGCGGCTGGTACGCCGGAGCGAGTTCGTCCGAGTGGGCCACCTGCGTCATCGAGCCCCGCCTCCCTGACCGGCAGCGCAGCTGCCCTGCACCACCATCGATCGAGCTAGTCATGCGGCACCCGGCACGCGGGCGCCGTAAGCATAGGCGACCGTCCGCCGGGACGGTCTGCTGGCGAAAGGGTACCGGCCGCTCGCCGAACGCGTCAACGCAGTGTTGCTCATGCACACGACCCGGCTAGAACGTGAAGACGAACGATCGACGGTGTCCCTTCCAGCGAGCAGGTGCTCAGCACTGCTCCAACCTTGGCAGACGTCGAGGGGACTCGGCCGGCCGGCAGGTGCGCTCGCACGACTTCCGCACGGTGGCCGGCCAGACCGACTCGCGATGCACGAGCGGTCGAGGCCGGGCCACCCCTCGAGTCAGCTCAGCTGACTGTTCGACGGCACGAGGCGACTCGTCACCGCAGCTCGCTCTCCCCCGCAGCGCGGTCCCTCCTCACGTCCCCGGCTCGGCGCAGCAACAAGTGCAGGACCAACCAGCTCGGCAAGCGTGCCAGAGACATCCGGGACACAGAACGAGGATACAGGCGGCACAGGCGCCCCACCAGCGCGACCTGCGGACGCCGTGACACGCCACACCACAGCACGTGACGAGTTCGAAGAGGTCCAAATTACCACAGCAACAGGAGCATGGAACGAGAGGAGATGAGCAGGTTCGCTGAGCCACGACGTCGCCGGAGGCGACCATTTCCATAATTGGAGTTTTACCGGCCGGAGTCACGAGGGCGAGCTGCGGCCGATTGCCCTGCACCACGATTCGATACCGCGGCGCGATCTTCTGACCCGTCTCGTCCGCATAGCAAGCCAGTACCTGGTCGTGGGGCGGCCCCCCGCCACCGCCCACCGCGTCCGCCCGTCCACCAATACGTGCCGTGCCGCTCGCACCTCGGCCAGCTCTGCCCCACCGCGCACCGCCGCAAGGTCCGACCCGGCCAGCAGCTCCGCCAGGAGTTTCTCGGTCTCCACCGGATCGAGCAGCTCCGTCTTCACCGGCTCCACCGCCCACCAGGGGCGCTCTGCCCCCGCTCTCTGGGCATGCACCCCACCCGGCAGCGCCAGCTTCCCGCTCACCAGGAGTCCCAGTGCCGCTCCCACCCCAGCCAGGTGCCCCAACACCCGCTGCCGGGTGAGCACCGGACCGGCTCCCGCTGGCCAGCCGACCCGCTGGAGCTCAGCCGCCAGCGCCAGCCCCCGCCGCACCCCGAGCAACCGCACCAGCCCGAGCACCAGCCGCCGCCCGGTCAGCGCCCGGACCGCTTCCGCCCCCTCCACCGCAAACAGCACCGGTTCCCACGGCGCACCCGCGCCGAGAAGCCGCTCCCGCTAGGCCACCACCTCTGGCTCGCGCAAGCTCCGCGCTACCAGCCGTCCACCACCCAGCTCCACCACGCGCGTGGCGATGACCCGGCAGCGCCCGCAGGCTCCGTCGTAGGCGAGCACCCACTGCATGTCGCTCCCTCCGACTCTCGAGCCGTCCGTCAGGCCTCTCGTTGCCACGAGCTCGGGTACGCTTGCCAGTCACCTCTGGACGACAGCGCTGTCGTCCGTCCGAGCGCCCCCTCCGCCCGGCACGCTCGAGATGCAAGTACCCCACGCTGGCGGGCTGCCTCGACCACCGCGCGCTGCGCCCGGGTGAGACCGCGAGTAAGTGACCCGGTCGGTGTTGCTGGGAGCGCTGGAAAAGTAGCTACCTGAGCTAAGCCAGGCAGAAACCTCGCGTTCACGCGGAGCGTGCGTCACTCCTCCGGCTCAGCGGGCATCGCTGGGAACCGTTGGGCCAGTTGCGCGCGGAGTTCCCCCAACGAGCGTTCCTGAAGGGAGAGCACCAGGTCGTTCACCTCGCGCAGCCGGCGGGACAGGCGAAGCGAGAGGGACAAAGCTTGGGCAGCGAGCTCCAGCGCGTCGTCCGCGCTCAGGTCGTTCCGCTGCGCTCGCTCGAGCAGCTGCGTCATCTGCTCCTCGTACGTCGTCACCATCACGCCGAAACTGCGCAGGACGATGCGCGTTCCCTCGCCCGGTCGCTGCTCGCTCATCGCACCCCCACGTTCAGCGCTCGCGGACCGCATCGAGTGCCTGCGCGATGCGCGTGACTGCCAGGTCGACGTCGTCGCGCGACAAGATGAGCGGTGGGA
>DAOTYK010000414.1:0-4758 GCA_034434855.1 Thermomicrobium sp. | reverse complement strand
GCTTTCAGCGAACTCGAGGACTGATCGCGGCATACTGTGTGTGGGTGTTTGACGCGTGAGGAAGGAGGATTGTGATGAGTCGAGATTGGGAGCGACTACTCAAGGACTTGGAGCGAGCCAGTCGCTTCCGGCGCCGCCAGTTTCTCCGAGCCCTGCTAGCGTCCGGGGTGACGCTCGCGGGGATGAGCGCACTGACTGCTTGTCGCCAAGAGGCGACTCCGACGGCGGCTCCCGCTGGTCAGACGCCGGCTGCGGCGCCGACACAAGCGCCAGAGGGTGGTCTCCTCAAGGTCGCTGGATACGAAGATCCCAACAAGTGGAAAGGGAAGACACTCGTTTTCGCGGGGTTCGGCGGTGCGATGCAGGACGCCCAGCGCAAGGCGGTGCTGGAGCCGTTCATGCGGCTCACCGGTGCGACCATCGTCGAAGATACGACCGACATCGGGAAATTGAAGGCGATGGTCGACGCCAAGGCGGTCGAGTGGACGGTGGCACAGCAGGGAACCTTCGAAAGCCGGGTGCTCGGCCAGCAAGGGTACCTGGAACCGATCGATTACTCCCTCGTCGATAGAACGAACTTTTTCGAGGATATTGCCGGTGAGTTCGATGTCGGAGTCATTTATTGGGCGCTCATCCTGGCCTATCGAACAGACAAATTCGGTAACAATCCCCCACAAGGTTGGAAGGACTTCTGGGATGTGCAGAACTTCCCCGGTCCGCGCGCCATGGACAAGGTCGACGGACCGGTTGGTAACCTCGAGTTCGCTCTGATGGCCGACGGGGTGCCGAAAGAACAAGTGTATCAGGTCATGCGCACCGCTGAGGGAATCGAGCGAGCCTTCAAGAAGATGGACGAGATCAAGCCACACGTGACGGTCTGGTGGGAAGCGGGTGCGCAACCGGCCCAGTTGCTCACCGACGGTGAGGTCGATATGGCCAATGCCTGGAACGGGCGAATCGACGCTGCGCAGCGGCAGGGGGCACCGATCGCGATCCAGTGGAACCAGGGGCTGCTCCGTACTGACTCCTTCATCGTTCCAAAGGGGGTGAAGGAGAAGGAGTTGGCGATGGACTTCATCAACTTCGCGACGCGACCAGAAGTCCAAGCCGAGTTGTCCAAGTACATTCCCTACAGCCCGACGAACGCGAAGGCCTTTGACCTGCTTCCCGAAGACCTCAAGGCCCGCTTGCCGAGTGCACCCGCACAGAAAGAGAAGATGCTCTTTGCAGACGCTGAATTCTGGCTCCCTAACCTCGATAAGCTCACCGAGCGCTTCAACGACTGGCTGACCAAGTGATGCATCGTAGCGGTAGGCTACCGGGGGAGCGCCAGCTCCCCCGGTAGCGTGTCATCGCACCGATGTGTACAGTAATGTCGAGAAAGTTCCAGTCGAGTGGTTCGAAGGGCATCGACGATGACGACGGGTGATGCGCTAGTCCGGGCAGCGTATCAGGGAAGTGCGCTGAGTCGTCGGTTGGAACTACGCCGCCAACTTGGCTATCTGGCGCTCTTGCTTCCAGCTTTGATCCTGCTTCTCGTGCTCTTCGTGTATCCGATCCTCCGACTTCTCGTCACGAGCATCTACGACGGGGGCCAACTGACGCTCGAACATTATCGACGGATCGTCGAGGTCGATCTTTATCTTCGGGTCTTGCGGACGACCTTTACGATCGCACTGCAGGTGACGCTCCTCTGCCTGGCATTGGGTTACCCGCTGGCGTATTTTCTGGCGACACTCCGCGCCCGAACAGCCAGACTGCTCATGATCCTGGTTCTGATACCGTTTTGGACGAGCATCCTGGTGCGCACCTACGCGTGGATGGTATTGCTCCAACGCCAGGGTGTCTTCAATCGGTGGCTCTTGGAACTGGGGTTGATCGACGAGCCGCTCCGTATGATGTACAACCGCATCGGCGTGCTCGTCGGCATGACGCATGTGCTCTTGCCGTTCATGGTGCTGCCGACCTATGCCGTCATGCGGGGAATCGATCGCAATCTCCTGCGAGCAGCGGCGAATCTGGGAGCCTCGCCGCTCCAGTCGTTCCTGCGCGTGTTCCTTCCCTTGAGTCTCCCCGGGGTCGCAGCTGGAAGTCTGCTCGTCTTCATTCTGGCGCTCGGTTTCTTCATCACTCCAGCTTTGATGGGTGGTCGAAATGACATGATGATCGCCCAGTTGATCGAAACCCAGATTCGGACTCAGCTGAACTTCGCGTTCGCAGCTGCTCTCGCGACGGTCCTCCTCGTGGTGACGCTGATCATCTTTGCCATTTATAACCGGTTACTCGGACTCGATAAGATGTTCGGGGGTGGCGTCTGATGGCCGAAGCAGCGACTCCACTCGGACGCCTCGAAGTGGCAGTACAGCCGAGGCGACGCCGGCGCACGATACCGTGGGCGCGTCTCGTCCTGGGGGTATTCAGTGCACTGGTGCTCTTGTACCTCGTCGCGCCGGTACTCATCGTCATTCCGATGTCGTTCAGCGCGGCCAAATATCTCTCCTTTCCACCCCCGGGGCTCTCCCTTCAGTGGTACGAGAACTTCTTCGCGCGTTCCGACTGGACATCGGCGACCATTCAAAGCATTCGGGTCGCCTTTATGGTCATGGTGCTTTCGACCGTCCTAGGGGTGGCGGCTTCGCTCGCACTCGTTCGTGCGTCGTTTCCCGGTAAGGAGATCGTCAACCTGATCATCGTGTCGCCGCTCGTGGTACCGGCTATCATCGTCGCGATCGCAGTTTATGGTCTGTATGTGCAATTTCGTTTAGTTCAGACATTTTGGGGGCTCGTCCTGGCGCATACGGTGCTGGCGATTCCCTACGTTATCGTGAACGTGTCCGCGACCTTACGGGGTTTCGATATCCGCTTGGAGCAAGCGGCTCGGAGTCTCGGAGCGAACGGGTGGCAAACGTTTCGGCACGTGACCTTGCCGCTGATCAGCCCGGGTATCTTCGCTGGCGCTGTCTTCGCCTTCATCGCTTCGTTCGACGAACTCATCGTTGCTCTCTTCATCGCAGGAGCCCGGGGTCGCACGCTGCCGATGCGTATGTTCGAAGGACTGCGTATGGAGATCGATCCGACGATCGCCGCGGTATCCTCGATGCTGATCACCTTTTCCGTTCTGGTCTTGGCATCGGCGGAATTGGTGCGGCGGCGTAGCCAGGTCGAGTAGCCCGTGGTCGTAGGGAAGTCGCCTCCGGTACAAAACACTTCCGTACGCGTGTCGCAGTCGGCGACCAAGCGTTGGCTGCGCCGCGGGCTGGTACTGCTCGCTCTCGGTACTGTCTTCTGGGTCCTGTGGACGGTGCGAGGGGCGCTGGTTCCGTTCTTCATCGGCGCGATTTTCGTGTACCTTCTCGCACCACTGGTCACCCTCTACGAGCGACTGCTGCCGTTCCACCGGCGCATGCCAGGGCTCGCTCGCACGGTCGCCATCCTCGCGACCTATCTCACGGCCGCCGCTGTGCTCGCTGGTATCGGGCTGCTTCTCGTACCTCCTCTGATTCGGCAGACGGCCGAGTTCATTCAGGCCGCACCAGGGTACTGGCAGACGATCAATGAGCAAATCGATGACCTTCTGGTGCAATACGAGGCCAATGTTCCGGCGGCGATACGGACTCAGATCGAGTCAGCGCTGGGTAACCTGTGGTCGATGGCGCTGCAGGGGGTACAGCGTGCGATGCGCCTGACGTTCGGGGCAGTGTCCGCGGCGATCGGCTTTTTCTCGGCACTCGTCCTCGTCCCGTTCTGGATGTACTACGTGCTGAAAGATAGCGAACGAGCGCTCCAGTGGTTCTATGGACTCTGGCCAGCAGATTGGCGTCAAGATGTCCGTGCTCTCGTGGCGATCGTCGACCGAACGTTGGCGGCATATGTCCGCGGCCAGCTTTTCTTGGGGCTCGTCATCGGCGTCGCCGTCGGGATCGCTATGTGGGCGATCGGCATGACACAGCCGATCGTCCTCGGGCTGATCGCTGGCGTCTTGGAGCTCGTGCCGATCCTGGGTCCAATCCTGACGTTCGTCGTGATCGCGCTCGTCGCGCTGGCCACTGACCCCGCTAAGCTGCTCTGGGTTGGACTCGTCTTTATCCTGATTCAGCAACTGGAGAACAATCTGTTGGTTCCGCGGGTACATGGCTATGTCGTTGAAATGAACCCGGCAGTTGTGATGGTTCTGGTCGTCACCGGTGGAGCACTCTGGGGACTGCCGGGAATGGTCGTCATGGTGCCGGTCGCAGCTGTCTTGCGGGATGTGTTCCGCTATCTGTATCGGCGCTGGAGTGACCTCGATACTGCTGCTCAGCCGGGATCGCCTTCGGGTGACGCGTTGCCGGTCGACACTGATTCTTGAAACCCAGGAACGAGTTCGAGGTACGGCTGTAAGTCTTCGACTAGCCCCAGCGGTTGAGGTTTGGTTCGAAGCTGTGGGAACAGGATGACCTCGCGGATCGTTGGCCGATTCGTGAAGAGCATAACCAGCCGGTCGATGCCGAGGCCGAATCCTCCGGTCGGTGGCATACCGTACATCAAAGCGTTGATGAAGTCCTCGTCGATCGGCATCGCTTCCTCGTCTCCCCGCGCGCGGTCGCGTGCTTGCTCGAGGAAGCGATACAACTGATCGAGCGGATCGTTCAACTCGGTGTAAGCGTTCGCGAGTTCCAGCCCCCCAACGAAGAGTTGGAAACGCTCGACGAGGCGTGGATCCTCCGGCTTGCGCTTGGCCAGTGGTGACAGAGCCACAGGGTAATCGTAGATGAACGT
>DAOTYK010000413.1:0-2633 GCA_034434855.1 Thermomicrobium sp. | reverse complement strand
CGGGAAGCGCGCGATCTTCCGTGGCGCCGGACGCGTGATCCGTACCGGATCCTGGTCAGCGAGGTGATGCTCCAGCAGACCCAAGTGGAGCGTGTGATGTCGTACTATGAGGCGTTCCTCGCTCGGTTCCCGACGGTGGAGGCGCTGGCTTCGGCATCGCTGGCGGAGGTGATCGCGGTCTGGGGTGGGTTGGGCTACAATCGGCGAGCCGTCTATCTGTGGCGAGCAGCGCGGGAGATCGTGGAGCGATGGGGTGGGCGATTCCCGAGCGAGCGGCGGCTCTTGGAGCGGCTGCCGGGTGTCGGACGCTATACGGCGGGTGCGGTCGCGTGCTTCGCCTTCGGTGAGCGTGTGGCGTTCTGGGACACGAACATCGCCCGGGTTTTGACACGGGTCTTCCTGGGGGCGGAGGCACGACCGGGTCGGCGCGAACTGGACGAGCTGGCCGAGCGCGTCTTGCCACTGGATCAGGCGTACGAGTGGAACCAAGCCCTGATGGAACTGGGTGCGCGCATCTGCTCGGCGCGGCGACCGCGGTGCGCAATCTGCCCGTTGCGCGGGCTGTGTCGCTCGGTGGGGACGGAGGGGGAGAGTCGGCGCAGGAGTGGACGCTTCGAGGGCTCCCGACGCTATTACCGCGGGCGGATCGTGGCGATACTCCGGCAGCATCCGAGAGGCGTGCCGTTGGACGAGTTGGGAAGGCTGGTCCAGGCGGATTACAGTAGCCACGCGCGCGACTGGTTGCGCGGGGTGTTGGAGGGATTGGCCCGGGATGGGCTCGTGGAACTGGCGGAAGAGCGGGGCGAGTACGTCGCGAGGCTCCCTGGGAGCGAGTTGGCCGATCGGTGAGTGGCGCCCGTGGTGCGAGAGAGACGCACGGTCGGCGAAGGGGGAACCGGAAGAAACCGGAGCACGGTGCAACGAGCGTGCGGGATGAGCACGGGTCGTCGTCGAGTGTGTCCGATTGCGGAACAGGTGGTGCGGCGCACTCGGCTGAGCAAGAACGATGTTTCGTTTTCTTCGTGAAGGGTTTCGCAAAGCGCCGGGGAACGTGGTAGGATAGGGGGAGATCGATCGCAGCGGCCGAGACCGGGAGGGAACGAGCGTGGCGAAGGGACAGAACAGCCGGGTAGTGGTCGCAGAGCGGGTGGAGGCGGCGGGACAGCCGCTCTTCGGGTACGAGTTCCGCTATGGGTGGGGGTTTCTGGCGTTCGTGACGTTCGTCGGCATCAACGTGGTGGGGCTGATCATTTGGATGATCATCGCTATCAACTCGCCGACGATTCATCCATGGCCATGAGGCCCGGCTGACGAGTGACGGTACTCGATGAGCCGGGGGCGCGAGAAGCGCCCCCGGTTCAGTGTCTCGCGTTGGGCAGTCAGGAAGCGGTGCTCCGCTGTTTGGCCAAGAGGGCAGCGATCTCGAGCGGCAGGCCGAAGAGGTTGATGAAACCTTCGGCGTCCCGTTGGTCATAGATGGCGTCAGCCCCGAACGTCGCCAATTCCATGCTATAGAGGCTGTAGGGGGAGCGACGACCGGTGGGAAGACAGTTCCCCTTGTAGAGCATGAGTCGGACCTCGCCGGTGACGGTTCGCTGGGTGACATCGACGAAGGCATCGAGGGCCTCGCGGAGTGGTGTGTACCACAGTCCGTAGTAGACGAGTTCGGCGTATTTGAGGGCGAGCTGGTCTTTGAAGTGCATCGTCTCGCGGTCGAGCGTGAGATGCTCGAGTTCCTTGTGCGCTACGGAGAGGATGGTCGCACCAGGCTGCTCATAGACGCCGCGGGACTTCATGCCGACGAGGCGATTTTCGACGAGGTCGATGCGTCCGATACCGTGTCGTCCGCCGATCGCGTTGAGGCGTTCCATGAGGGTCACCGGGGGCAGCCGCTCACCGTTCAGGCTGACTGGATAACCCTGCTCGAAGCCGATAATGATCTCTTCGGGCTGGTCAGGTGCAGATTGCGGGCTGGCCGTGATCTGATAGACCCGTTCGCTCGGGGCCTGCCAAGGGTCTTCGAGTTCGCCTCCCTCATGGCTCAGGTGCCAGAGATTCTGGTCGCGGCTGTAGATGTTCTCTTTGGACTGTGCGACGGGGATACCGCGGGAGGCAGCGTACTCGAGCAGAGCCTCGCGACCGGAGAGATCCCACTCGCGCCAGGGCGCGATGACGGTGAGTTCGGGAGCGAGCGCCTTGTAGGTGAGTTCGAAGCGGACCTGGTCATTCCCCTTGCCGGTGCAACCATGCGCAACGGCGTCGGCTCCCTCGCGCTTGGCGATCTCCACTTGGTACTTGGCGATGAGCGGGCGGGCGAAGCTCGTGCCGAGGAGATACTTCCGCTCGTACACGGCGCCGGAGCGGAGGACAGGGAAGGCGTATTGGGTCAGGAACTCCTCCTTGAGATCGAGGACATAGGCTTTGGAGGCGCCGGTAGCGAGCGCTTTGGCTTCGATACCGGAGAGGTCCTCACCTTGACCGACATCAGCGGTGACCGTGATCACCTCGCAGTCGTAGGTCTCCTTGATCCATTTCAGGATGACGGAGGTGTCCAGCCCACCGGAATAGGCGAGGACGACCTTGTTGACGCGCTTCTTGGTCACGCTGTGCTCTCCTTTCCAGGCGATTCGACT
>DAOTYK010000412.1:0-3900 GCA_034434855.1 Thermomicrobium sp. | reverse complement strand
GTCGCGCAAGTGGTGTGCGACGTGTGGGAGCGGGTGCCGGCTGGGGACCACACGCTGGTGTTGGGGCGGGTGCGCTGGCTGGACTATTGGGAGCGCGAGCCGCTCGTTTTCTTCGGCGGTGACTTCCGCTGCCTGGAGGTTCAGCTGCACGATACCAGCATGTGGTGGTGGTGAACCACGCCGCTGGGGAAGGGAGAGGGGACGTGACGATCGCCGAGTCGGTCGTGCAGGCGGGACGATTCCCCACCCATGTCCATCGGGCAGGAAGCGGAGACCCGGTCATCTTCCTTCACGGCTCCGGCCCGGGGGTAACAGCCTGGGCGAACTGGCGCTTTGCCCTTCCTGCACTGGCGAGCGACTTCGATTGCATCGCCCCGGATCTCTGGGGGTTCGCCCGGAGCGGGCACCCTGATCCGCCACCGATCGGCGCGCGGGCCTGGATGGATCTCTGGGTCGAGCAGGTGCTCGCACTCATGGAGCATCTCGGGATCGCGCGGGCGCATCTGGTCGGTAATTCGATGGGTGGGGCGATCGCGTTGCATCTCCTCCATCGGCACCGCGACCGTTTCGAGCGTGTCGTCCTCATGGGCACGGTCGGCGCCCCGCACCGGATGACGGAACAGCTGGACGTCGCCTGGGGTTTTTACGAGGAACCGACGGCGGAGCGCCTGGCACGGATCATCCGCTGGTTCGTCTACGATCCCGCGACGGTCGGTGGTGACTTGGACGCGATCGCGCGCGATCGCTTGGCAGCGGCGCTCGATCCAGTGGTGCGCCGGAGTTACGAGGCGATGTTCCCCGCACCGCGCCAGCAGCATCTGGACGCTCTCGTCCTTCCCGAAGAGGCGTATCGCGAGCTGGATCGACCCATCCTGCTCGTGCACGGACGCGACGACGTGGTCGTGCCCTTGGAAACGAGCCTCTGGCTCCTCCCGCGGTTGCCGCGGGTGCAACTGCATGTCTTCGGGCAGTGCAGCCACTGGGTACAGATCGAAAAGCGCGAAAGCTTCAACGAGTTGGTCCGTGCGTTTCTGCGCGGCACGCTCTGAAAGGGAGCGAACGATGCTGGTCCTGAAGGTGACGATGGTCGAAGGGCGCACGCCGGAGCAGAAGGCCGAGTTGATTCGGCGACTTGCCGAAGCAGCAGGCCGTCATCTCGGTTTTCCGGTGGAGGAAATCCGTACCGTCATCTACGAAGTCGGGCGCGATGAGTGGGGCATCGGGACGATGACGATGGCCGAGCGAGACCGTGCTGCCTCATCGCAGCCAGGAGTCTGAGGGGGAGTGCCGAGCGATGCTGAGCGAGCCGGAGAAAAAACTCCTGGAAGCGATCCGCGATGCACGAGAGCGACGCCAGCCTCTTGCGCCGCTCGCGGAACAACTCGGAGTCGACCTGACGGGCGCGTACCGTGTCCAATCCGCTTCCCTCGCCGAGCAGTCACTCGTGGGGTACAAGCTGGGGTTGGTGAGCCCGGCGAAGCAGCGTCAGATGGGGCTGAGCAGCCCGATCTATGGCCGGATCAGCCGGGCCATGCTGCGTGAGCCGGTGCTCTCCCTGAGCGAGTTCGTCCAACCGCGCATCGAGCCTGAGATCGCGGTCGTGTTGCGTGATCCGGTTCGTCCAGGAGCGCCGCCCGGTACGGTTGCGCTGGCCATCGGGGCGGCCTTTCTGGGTATCGATCTCCTCGACAGCGTGTGGGAAGGGTATCGGTTCAGCGCTCCGGACGTGGTCGCTGACAATGCCTCTGGGGGAGCGTTCTTACTCGGCGAGCAGGTGCTGCCCTGGCCGGTGGAAGGTGAACTCTCCCTCTATCTGGATGGGGAACTGGTCGCTTCCGGCTCGATCGCCGCACTCGAGCCGGTGACCGAGCATGTCGCGTGGCTTGCCGCAGCAGTCGGTGGTCTGGAGCCGGGTCACGTCATCTACCTCGGATCGCCAGCGGCGGCAGTGCCGGCGAGACCTGGCGTGCTCGAGTTGCGTGGCCCGCGTGGAGCGGTCCTGCTGGCTCGACTGGAGGCGTGACATGGCAGATCCGATGGTGGCGGTGGAAAGCGAGACAGTGGCGCGCCAGCTGGAGCGTGCCTTGACGACGAAGCAGCCGATTCCCCCACTCACCGAGACGCTCGGTCCCCTGACGCCGGAACAGGCGTATGCCATCCAGACACGGTGGACCGAGTTGCGGATCGCGCAGGGTGAGCGCGTCATCGGTCGCAAGATCGGGTTGACCAGCCGGGCAATGCAGGAACAGATGGGAGTTCGCGAGCCGGACTACGGGAGCCTCTGGGCCTCGCGCTTTTTCCCGGCTCGCGGCGGACGAGCCGAGATTCCGACCGAGATCCTCATTCAGCCACGTCTGGAGGGTGAGATCGCCTTCCTGATCGGTCGCCGCTTGGAGGGACCGGGGGTCACGTTGCAGCAGGTGCTCGCTGCGACCGAGGCGGTCGCACTGTCGGTGGAAATCGTCGATAGCCGCATCGAAGCCTGGCGCATCAAACTAGCCGATACCATCGCCGATGATGCCTCGTTCGGTGCCTTCACCCTTGGCCCGTGGAGTCGTGCACTCGTGCATGAAGACCTTCGTACGCTCGGCATGATCATCCACAAGAACGGCGAGGTCGCGACCGAGGGGATCGGGGCAGCAGCGCTGGGTCATCCGGCTCGCTGCGTGGCGTGGTTGGCCAACAAGCTCGCCGAATTCGGCATCGCGCTCGAGCCGGGGGATATCGTGCTCTCGGGCTCGCTCGCCCGCGCTCTTCCGGCGACCCGTGGCGACGTGTTCGTCGTCGAGCTGCATGGTCAGCCACCGTTGACGGTTCGCTTCGTGTGAGCGACGCTACCAGCGACGCGGTTGGCAGCCGGCCTCGTCCGGGAGGAGAGGGCGGACGAGCAGCACGAACTCCTGCTGGCCGCTCTCCCAACGCGTCCATGCGTTCGCGGTGGCGAGTTCTTCCAAGAGAGGCGGCAACTCCTTGCGACTTTCGATGACCGCACAGCGGGCGGTTGGCCCTACCCACGGTGCAGGCTCGCCGATTTGGGACAGCGGCGTCGGCAGCGGCCACGGGCGCCGGCTCACCGGGATGTCTTCGTCCGGTTGCGGTGCCTGAGGAGCATCGGCTGGGATAACGACGACCTGCAGGCGAGTGATGACGGAGGGTCTGTCGCGTTCGATGATCGTGTCCTCCGGTAGCCAGCTCGCGAGATCGCGCGCCTTCGCGGCGAAGGCAGCGAGCTTCTGGCGTGCTTCCCGCTGCTCAGCAGTCAGGCGCGGATCGCTCGGATCCTCGAGTCCCAGCGCGTAAACGGAGACACGGGTTCGCTTTCCACCGGCGTTGACCGTGAAGAAGGTCGTCGGGGCATCGTAGACACCAGGGAGGGGGTAATCGGCATCGCCGTCGAGGAGACCGGCAGCGGCGGCTTCTCGGAGCAGCAACTGCAGACCGTCCTCGGTGATCCGGCTCTGCAGGAGATTGGGTAGCGCAGGGGGCGGATAGATCAGGATCTGCGGTCCGAGTGTGATGACCGTTCCATCGCCATAGACGGAAAGCTCCGGTAACTCGGTGACGAGGACGAAGGGCGGGAGGAGTCCTCCGCTCGTCTCGATGCGCAGGACGAGTGCGTCGGGCTCGCTCGGGTAGGCGATCGGGGTCGGGGTCGGTGGGGTGCCAGCCGGGCCGGCTGCGCAGGCCAAGCCGAGGAGATTGACCAACACCAAAGCGACGAGTGAATAGAGACGCGGGCCGTGCCTCTGGAGTTGCTCACGGTTGGTCCGACGAGACATGACGACGACCTCCTGCCGAGGGCATTCGCGGTTTCCTCAATACAGGACGGTCTCGCTCGGCAGGAGGTTCCCGTGAACCGATCACTCGGCGGCGATGAAGAGTTGGCCTGTCGGTCGCTCG
>DAOTYK010000411.1:0-1578 GCA_034434855.1 Thermomicrobium sp. | reverse complement strand
AAACCGTGGCGCTGGACACTGGCGTACCGGCAGGCTTGTTGCTCACTTGTCTTCTCGGTAGCATGCTGGGGTTAGGCTGGCATGCAGTGTTCGGTCGGCGACTCTGGCAGTTCCCGATCTATTGGTTAGGTGGAGTGCTCGGTTTCGGGGTCGGTTCTGTCGCGAGCCAGCTGCTCGGGGTGGTTCTCTACCGGCTGGGCACCGTGCAGTTGGTCGAGGGGGGACTCGGTGCACTGTTCGTTCTGGGGATCCTTTGGCTCGTGACGACGCCGGCTGAATCGGCTCGCACTCGTCGAGCGAGGCAGCGCTTCCGACGCGACAACGATCGATCGTCGGGGGAGGGATAAGGGGATGCGGCGCGGCTGGTTGTGGGTGATCGTCGGTGGCTTGCTCGCGATCTTCGTCGTGCTGTTCGTCGTCTTGTACCTGTTGGGCGGACCGGAACAATCCGCACTGGAGCGGGTCCGCGATATCGCGATCATCTTCCTCGCCCTTTCGACGGTTCTCGTCGTGCTCCTGCTCGGTGCTCTGGTCGGGATCGGGATCTGGCTGGGACTCCTGATTCGCGATCACCTGATCCCCTTGCTCGCGGCAGCGACCGAGACGATGTCGCGCGCGAAGGGAACGGTCGAGTTCGTGGGGGAGACGATCGCCCGGCCCATCATTCGGACGTACGGGCGGGTGGCAGGTCTCCGCGCGCTGATCCGTACCCTCACGGAGCGGTGAGGGACGCCGCACTGGAGACAGCAGGTGGGCAGTGCTGCTCCCTGCTCGCGCCGTGCGGGGATAGGCCCGATTCTCGGTGTCATCTCCGTGCTGACGCTTCGACCCCCTTGGCCGAACGAGGGCGCGAGACGGTCGCCTGCTCGCGCTTCCGGCTGCGCTGATTGGTTCCCCCTCGGCAGAAGCAGTAGACTCGACGCGCGTCGGCCTGAACGGTATCCCGCGGCGGTACGTCGAACGAACGCTGTACGGGGATGGTTCGATGTTGAGCGAAGCCGAGGCGATCGTCCGGCTCATCATCGCGCTCCTGCTCGGGGGGTTACTGGGTTTCGAGCGCGAACTCAGTGCCAAGCCGGCTGGGCTGCGTACGCACATGCTGGTCGCTGAGGGCGCAGCGCTCTTCATGGTCTGCTCGATGCTGCTCATGGAGCAGTTTTCCCGTCCGGAAGCCGGTATCCTGATCGATCCCAGTCGGATCGGCTCGACCATCGTCACCGGCGTCGGCTTTCTGGGTGGTGGCATGATCCTGCGCGCCCGCGACCGCGTGTTCGGGCTGACGACGGCGGCTGGGATCTGGGTCGCGGCTGCGATCGGGATGCTGGTCGGGGCAGGCTACTACGTGATCGCGATCGTCGGAACACTCCTGGCTGTCGCGACGATCGTCTTCGTGCGCCGGATCGAGCGATACCTGCGCCTTCCGGAGCAGCTGCGTGAGCGACCACTGGACGAGCTTTCTGTCGAGGAGTGATACCATGGCGATTCGTATTAAGCGTGTCTACGAGCCACCGGATCCGGACGATGGGGAGCGTTACTTCGTGGAGCGACTCTGGCCACGTGGACTCCGACGAGCAGACC
>DAOTYK010000410.1:0-3615 GCA_034434855.1 Thermomicrobium sp. | reverse complement strand
GCCCTCGACGAACTGGTGATCGAGGGAATCGCGACCACCGCATCCTTCCATC
The DNA here is from genome assembly GCA_034434855.1 of Thermomicrobium sp. GTDB lineage: Bacteria > Chloroflexota > Chloroflexia > Thermomicrobiales > Thermomicrobiaceae > Thermomicrobium. The sequence continues at coordinate 3,563 of DAOTYK010000410.1, read as the reverse complement.
GCCAGCTCACTGACGACCCGGCCGTGATCGCGGCCGCCTATCACGTCCAGTTCCTGGACGAGCGCCTCGCCAACCTACAGTGAGCGTCGCCCACCTGCCAGGAGCGATCGACGCCCAGTACCGAGACCGGGGGTGCTGCGCAGCACTCCCGGCTTTCTGACGATCGGATCAGGCCTTCCGAAAACTCGTACGGCGGGCACTGCCTTGAGTCGCGGCTTACTACGATGAAACACCCGCGCCCCGCTCAGCACCCGCTCGGTCTGCCAGATTCGCCACCGAGCCGCGAGAACCCGCCCGACACCTGATCGTTCGATCATGACGAGTGAGCCCTCATCCGTTCCCCGGACGGCTCGGCGAGCGAACCAGCGTCTGCGCGATGGCCATGATCGGGTTGCTCGCCGCCAGGGTCGCGAGCGGTCGCTCCTTGGTAGTCCATACCGTCTCCGGCCGACATTGCAGGAAGAAGACTGTCCCGCGTTCCGGCTGATCACACATCGCCCACTCCACATCGAGGGGATAGCCCAGCCGCTTCTCGAGTTCACGAGCGCGCCGGGCAAGCTCGATCATCTCGGACTCCGCAAGACAGGGTGCGCCGGCGAGCTCGGGCGGAAGTTCCTCACGGACCAGCGAACCATCCCATGCCCCACGCCGATACCGGAACGGCTTCGGATTGACCTTTTTGCGCACTAGTTCGAGCGTCACCTTACTGACCACGTACTCATCCGGCGTCACCTCGCCACCGACGACCGCCTGACCGAGCCCCCAACTTCCTTCGATCACGATGAGCGAGCGATCGCCCGTGCGCGGGCTGAGCGTGAAGAGCACTCCGGCCGCGCGCGGCTCGACCAACAGCTGCACGACGACGCCGACCGCAGCGTCCGTCAAGGAGAGGCCACGGTGGACGCGATAGGCGATCGCCCGCGGCGTGTAGGCGCTCGCCCAGCAACGCCGGACTGCTCGGAACAGCGAGTCGATTCCCTGGATGCCGAGATAGGTCTCGTGTTGCCCTGCAAAGCTCGCCGTACGGCTGTCCTCATCTGCCGCACTCGAGCGAACCGCGACCACCGGTTCCGGCTGGCCGATCTCTTTCCCGAGCTCGAGATACGACTCGGCGAGCTCATCGGCCAAATCCTCCGGCAACGTCGCTGCGAGGAACGCCTCCTCGACGCGGCGCGAGAGCTGCGCCGCCGCATCGTCCGATCGCATCCCCTCATCCTGCACGAACTCGAAGAGACCGGTCAGACCGTTCCGCTCCAGAAAGTACCGGTAGGCCTCGGTCGTCAGAGCGAAGCCAGGTGGAACCGGACAGCCAGCCGCCAGGAGCATCCCCAGACTCGCTGCCTTACCCCCCACCAGGGGCCGATCAGCATGGCCGAGCGTAGTGAGCTCGCGGATGAATGGTGATCGGCGCATCGGAAACCGTTCTCCTCCCTGACCTCGCCATTGGTCAGTCCAGAATGGTGACGACTCCGTTTTCGCCATCGACTCGCAGGTACTGCCCCGTTCGGATCCTTTTGGTCGCCACGCCAGTGCCGAGCACCGCCGGGACCCGGTACTCGCGCGCGACGATCGCCGCGTGCGACATCACGCCCCCGATATCGGAGACCATCCCACGAACGCGGGCCAGTACCGGAGCCCAGCTGGGCTCGGTCACCGAACACACGAGGATCTCACCATCCCGCACCTCTTGCAGTTCCTCGATGCTCAGCACGACGCGTGCCGGCCCTTCCGCCACGCCAGGTGCGGCAGCGAACCCACGGAGGACGTTCCCTTCCTCCGGACTCAGCCAGGCATGCAGGCGCTCCGGTGTAATTCCCCACAACATGATGATCGCTGGATCCCCGATGACTTCCGGAACCACGCCGAGCGCTGGTGGCGGAGACCAGGCTCGCAGACGGTCCATGATGCGCTGGCGTCGGGCGATCTCCTCCGGCCAATAGGCTGGGCCGCGCGGCGTCGTCCCGATGCTCCAGCTGAGCAAGAGATCCATCAACGCTCGCTCGACCTCGGTATAGTGCAACAAGAAGATATCTTCCACGTCGCGGAAAAAGCCACCAGCGACGAACAACCGGCCGAGTTCGCGGACCTTGTTCCAGAACCGACTCTGATACCAGTGCTCCACATAGAACTTGTGGTCCTCGATCGAGTAGTAGACATCGCGGGTCAGCGCCAGGATCTGGTCGAAGGCTTGTCGTTCCTCATCCATTGCCAACAGTTCGCGGTAGCCCTGGGTGATCCGATCGCGTTCCTCGCGGAGCGCGGCGGTGTCTCGCTCGAGATTCTCCCCACGTTGCAACCGCTGGATGTAGTCGGCCAGTACACTTACCACCGGCGTCGGATCATCGATCCACGCCCGGTGATGGTGTTGGAAACCATCTCCCGTATTCATGTAGAACCAGGGATCCGCACTGGCTTCCCATTCCCTCAGCCATGCCTGTCCGGCCTCGTTCTCGCGCAACCGCGTGAAGACCGCTGCACCTGAACCGGTCGCGAGGAAAAGATCCGCGATACCGAGGTCGAGCGCCCGACGGGCCAACCGCTTCAGCTCGTCGTTCGGCCGGAACATGCTGACGTCGATCGCTCCGACCATCCGAGTCACCTGCTGGTCGGAGATCTCCGGAAACGCTTTCTTGCAGAAATCGTAAAACGCGAAGTAGGCGGCAAAGCCGATCATCACGATTTCCATGTGGATCTGCCACACGCGGAAGATACTGTCGATCAGGTCATGATAAGCTGCGAGATTGTCCATCGACGCACCGTAACCGCGGCGCTGGAAGACGTAGTCAGGGGGTTCGACAGCAGGGAGTTCCGGAAAGCGGATCGCGACGAGTCGCTCGACCTCCGCACTCAGTCGCTGCTTCCACTCCTCGTAGAACGCTCGCCAATTCGCGTAGTAGTAGCCGGCTCGCTCCTGAAACCAGGCTGCCCGCTGCTCGATCTGCGCGGGATCAGTGACCGGCGTCGGGCTGATGTAGACGTAGCCGTTCAGCACGCGGAAATCGATCCCCATCGCTGGCGGGATGCAGAACATCCGGCTGCTCATTTCGCCGATCGCGAGGTAACCTGCCTCGGCGGTGATGATGTCGAAGGGCGTCATCGCCTCCGGGAAGTGCATCCCGTTGAAGAATCAGAGCCGACGCTCCTCCTCTTGTCGACGATCATCACTGAAAAGCAGATAGTAGGGATAGAGCTGCTCCCACCCCTCGGCTCCCGGCGGTGTGCCGACCTCGAACGGGCTCGGAAACCGCAACGTGCTCTGCATCCGCTCCCCCGATCGTATTGTGGCGACACAGCGTGACTTCATTTCTAATGATGAAAATCCTGTTGCAGAACGCAAGACAGCTGTTCCACAATGCCGAACGATACAGCCACGCGTCCGCCCGCGCGCGAGGTCGGCTTGCCGGCATCGGCGACCGAACGCCAGCGATGGCTCCGTTATCCGGGTCTACCCCACCACCACATGCGTACTCGTCGCCGTCACGCCGGGCGTACCGTGAATCTTCTCGAGAACGAGCCGCCCCAGCTCCTCCACCGTCGGTTGCTCGACCACCACGATGAGGTCG
>DAOTYK010000409.1:0-6536 GCA_034434855.1 Thermomicrobium sp. | reverse complement strand
CTGAGGATGATGGAGATCCGTCGCTTGTGCTCGTCCGGATCCCAATCGGAGACAGTCGTTCCGTCTTCCACTCGTCCGAGCCGGGAGATCGCGTGAGTGACATACAGGAGTGCTTCGGTCAAGGATGTCTTGCCGGTTCCGCCGTGTGAAGCGAGTGCGACGTTTCGGATCCGATCAGGGGGATACTGCTTCACCGTACCCTCCTCACTAGCCAAACCAGCTGCCAGTGACCAGCGATCGACTGGCTGACTGGACTTGGTGATAGGACGTGTCGCCACATGGTGCACCTCAGCTTACGGGACTGGCACTTGCTAGTATAACGCGCTGAGTGGGGTCCAGGTACACAGGATGGAGGAGTGAGTACATGACGAGGCCGGAACAGCGTCGGGCGGCCGAGAAGGAGCACCTGTACCAACTGGTCCAAGAACTTGCGCAACTCGATGGCGTCTCGGGACACGAACAACCAGTCGTGGCCCGACTAGTGGACCTCTTGCGCCCATATGCTGCGTCGCTCGAGGTCGATTCGTTCGGCAACCTGTTCGCCTGGCTGCCTTCGCCTGCTGCGCGACCAGTCTTGATGATCTCTGCGCACTCTGACGAGATCGGGCTGCTGGTCAAGGGAATCGAGCCGAACGGCTTCCTGCGAGTGGAGAAAATCGGTGGTGTCGTCGATAGCTTGCTTCCGGGGCGGCGCGTACGCGTCCGTGGTTACCGCGGGGTGATCGGGGTTCGTCCTGGCCATCTCCAAACAGCTGAAGAGCAGCGTTCTGTACCACCGGTTCGTGAACTGTACGTCGACTTGGGTTATGACTCGGCCGAAGCGGTTCGTTCGCTCGGCATAGAGATCGGCGATCCCATCGCGTACGACGAGCCAGTGGAGCGACTCGCTAATCCCGAGCGCATCTGTGGCAAGGCGCTGGATAACCGTGTCTCGTGTGCCGTACTCGTGCGTCTTGCCGAGCGACTTCGCGGGGCCGAACTACGGTGCCAACCGGTTCTCGTGGTCACAGTTCAAGAAGAAGTTGGTCTTCGTGGTGCAGAGATGGCCGCATACCGTCTTGCTCCGGATGCCGCGATCGTCGTGGACACGGTGCCGGCGGGCGGTACTCCAGATACGGACGTGGTGAAAGACTTGGGTATTCGCCTGGGCGAGGGGCCGGTGCTGGCGCTCGCCAGCGGGATGGGGGGCGTGCGTGGGCATCTGGCTCATCCGGGTATGCGAGATTTTCTCGTGCGGGTGGCAGCTGAACACGGTATTCCGATTCAACGTGCCTTGTTCCCACGAAGCACGTCCGATCTTGCAGCGATTCATCTCGCGCGGGGCGGCATACCCTCGATGGTCGTCAATATCGCTCGACGATATTCCCATAGTCCAGTGGAGACGCTCGATTTGGAAGATGTGGTCTGGACGCTCGACCTCTTGGAAGCGGCGGTGCGCTCCTTCGACGAGACGGTGAGGTTCTCTTTCCTCGCTCCTACTGAGTGAGGATGGCCAGTCTCAAGTCTCCGATGAGCGGCGCCTTCGCTCGTATGCCGAGCGGAGCCCGTACAAGGTGAGATCCGCTTCGATGGCACTGAATTCGGGCACGAGCGGCGCGATCAATGTCGCGAGTCCACCGGTCGCGATAGCTGGCGCCTCGTGCCCGAGTTCGCTCCGGATGCGCCGGATGAGTCCACGCACGAGTTCGGCATAGCCCAGAACGGTGCCGGATTGGAGACTCTCGCGGGTGTTGCGTCCGATCGCGCGAGGAGGTGCCTCGAGGGCAACCGTGTACAGACGGGCTGCTCGCTGCGTCAGTGCCTCGAAAGCGACGGTGATCCCGGGAGCGATGGCACCACCGATGTACGCGCCGTCGGCATCGATCACGTCGAAGGTCGTTCCGGTACCGAAGTCGACGACGATGACAGGAGCGCCGTACCGTTCGACGGCAGCGATCGCGTTGCAAATGCGATCGGCCCCGACCTCGGCGGGGTGGTCCACGCGGACGGGAATTCCATAGTCCTGAGTCCCATTGACGATGAGCGGCTCGACGACGAGGTAGCGCCGAGCAAGCTCCTGAAAGGTCGCTGTCAACGAGGGCACCACGCTCGAGATGGCGATCCCTTCGACGTCACCGAGCGAAAACCCCGCGCTCTGACTCAGAACGCTGAGTTGAACCCACCATTCGTCGGGCATGCGGTCCCGTGCCGTTGCGAGTCGCCAACGAGCGCAGAGTTCGTGGCCGGCGAACAAGCCGACGACGATATTCGTGTTGCCAATGTCGATCACCATCAGCACTGGCAGGCTCCTCGTACTCGTCGGAAATCCGAGCAGCAGCCTTTCAACGCTGTAGAGAGTACCCTAGATCCCGCGACTGGTCGCGATCAGTGCGTGCGAGGATGCATGCACGGCTCGACGGAGAGGAGAGACCAAGAATGGCGGGCGGACGAGCGCTCGACGATGAGCGGTCAGCGAAGGCCGTGAGAGCTGAACCGATCGAGGGGCTGCGCAACGAGGTCAACCTGCTCGGTGCCCTCCTGGGAGATGTGCTCCGCGAACAGGGAGGTACCGAGCTCTTCGACCTCGTGGAGTGGGCACGGCTTCAGTCGATCGCAGGTCGAACTGCTGGAAATATGCGTGAAGCCTTTCGGGCGTTACTGGCGCGGCTCGAGGAAGCGAACGACGAAGAAATCTTCGGACTCGTCCGTGCGTTCGGTATCTTCTTTCACTTGATCAATCTCGCCGAGCAGCATCACCGTGTCCGAACGCTGCGCCAGCGCGAGCGGCAAGAACGGGCTTTGCACGAATCACTGGAAGAAGCGTTCCTGACGTTGCGCGACCGTGGTGTCGAGTCGGGTCGAGTGAAGGAACTGCTGGACGACTTGTTGCTCTTTCCCGTCCTCACAGCGCATCCCTCGGAGACGCGACGACGGACGGTCCTCCAACGGCTGAGTGCGCTCGGGCAAGCGATCCAACAGCTGGATGATCCGCGGATGTCGCCGCGCGAGCGTGATTGGCTCTTCGATCGCCTGCGCGAGGAAATCACGCTTCTCTGGCAGACGGCGGAAACGCGCCTGGCACGGCCGACGCCGCTCGATGAGGTACGGAGCACGATCGCGATCCTGGCGGGTCCGATCTACGATGTCGTTCCCCTCTTCCGGCGTGCCCTCCGGCGGGCCGTTCTTCGTGCGTATCCGGAACTGGCAGGCGAGGCGGTTCTGAACAGGTTGCCGATCCGGATCGCCAGCTGGGTCGGAGGCGATCGTGACGGCAACCCGGCGGTGACCGCAGCTGTCACCGAGGCGACAGCGCGGTTGATGCGCGAGGCCATCCTTCGACGCTACCGTGAGGAGGTCGTCGCTCTCCGGCGAGCGCTGAGTGTCTCAGCACGTTTGCGCGGCGTCTCCGACGAGCTGATGGCGATGATCGACCAGGAGCGGGATCGACTCGGTTTTGCGCCGGTTCGAGCTTGGGCTGACGAACCCTATCGACGGATGCTCGGGCTCATCGAGGAACGTTTGCGGCGAGCGGAGCACGGCGAGCCGGGAGGCTATGCGGGCCCTGAGGAATTTGCCATGCACCTACAGGTGATGGCTGACTCACTTCGGCAGCATGATGGGCACCGGATCGCGGATGGCCGACTGGCCGACTTGATCGCACGCGTGGATGTTTTCGGCTTCCATCTCGCCGAGTTGGAGATTCGTCAGGATGCAGCTCGCCACCGTGAAGCGCTCGCTGAGCTTTTTGCGTTGGTCGGTTCTGTTGGCTACGAGGCGATGCCGAGCGACGAGCGCGAGCGTCTCGCGCTGACTCGTCTCGAGCAGGGCCCCTTTGGCCTTCCACGTGGAGCGCTCACACCCGACACGCGGGAAGTGCTCGCCACCTTTGACGCGATCGGTCGGATCCAGCGACTGAGCGGTGAGCGAGCTTGCCACACGATGATCGTCTCGATGACCCGCGAGCCAGCCGACGTGCTCGGTACGGTCGTGCTGGCACGCGAGACAGGGCTCATCGATCTCGCGAAGGATGGCGCCGTTCAATATTGCCGGGTCGACGTGGTTCCGCTGTTCGAGCAGATCACCGAGTTGGACCATTGTGGCCAAATTCTCGCACGCGTGTTGGCCAATCCGATCTATCGCTCAGTCGTGAGGCTACGCGGTGACCAGCAGGAAGTCATGCTCGGCTACTCCGATAGCAACAAGGATGGAGGGTATGTTTCCTCCAACTGGCGCATCTACCGTGCGCAGGAGCGTTTGGCTGAGGTCGCGCGAGAGTTCGGTGTCCAGCTTCGTCTCTTTTACGGTCGTGGTGGAGCGATCGGTCGAGGAGGAGGACCGATGGGACGGGCTATCCGTGCGCGGCCAGCGGCAGCTCGTCGACCTGTTCTCAAGACCACCGAGCAGGGAGAAGTGATCTTCGCCCGCTATAGCGACAAGGCCATCGCACTGCGGCATTGGGAACAGATGTCGCATGCACTGATCGGTTCACTGGGGAGCGATCCTGACCCGGCGATCCCGGAAACGTGGTACCGGATGATGGAGCGGTTGGCGACGTGGTCGCAAGAAGCCTACGAGCGCCTCGTCAAGGACGAGCCAACGTTCGTCCGCTTCTTCACTAGTGCGACGCCGTTCCCAGAACTCGCCAGCTTGAACCTGGCCTCGCGTCCAGTCGCTCGCCGGGGTAGCCCCGACAGCGAGCTCCGCTTTGCCGATCTGCGGGCGATACCATGGGTTTTCAGCTGGACACAAGCGCGCGTGAATCTGCCAGGATGGTACGGACTGGGAACGGCACTCGAGCGCGCATTGGCCGCGGGGGAGGAATCCACGCTCCGCGAGATGTATCGCCGTTGGCCCTTCTTCGAAATGCTGCTCGACAACGCGCAAATCAGCCTCGCGACAGCGGACATGCTGATTGCCGAGTGCTACGCGACGCTCGCCGGGGACGACGGGTGGATCTTCGAGCGGATCGTCGACGAGTACCAGCGGGCTGTGCGAACCATCTTGGCAGTCACCGATCAACGCGAACTTTTGGAGCGTTCGCCGATTCTCGCCCGACTGGTGCGGTTGCGCAATCCGTACGTCGATGTCCTCCATGCATGTCAGATCGTCTTGTTACGTCGGTTCCGGGTGAGTGCCGGCACAGGCGAGCGTCCGTCGCGTCTCTTGGATGCCATCCACCACAGCATCAATGCGATCGCAGCAGGGTTGCAGACGACCGGTTGAGCGGCGCCGGTGGCGAAGCGAGCACTTGCTCGATTTCTTGTCGTACAGACGAGTCGGTCTCTTGCGCGAGAGCGCGCTGGAGCACGGGGAGGCTCGCGGCATAGTCGATCCGCGCCATCGCCCAGGCGGCATGGCTGCGAACCAGGGGCTCATCATGCGCCAGGACTGCCCAAGCCAGTGTCTCCAAATGTCTCTGGTCACCGACGTTGCCCAGCGCGACTGCAGCGTTGCGGGCGAGACCGACCCGCTTTGCACGCAGGACAGGACGACCTCGGTAGACGGATCGAAACTCGTCTTCCGACATCGTGAGCAGCCACTCGAGTGATGGAAAACAGTGCTCGAGGCGTTCCGGGAAGATGACCGGATCGTCTGCCCGTTGTGCGGCAGCGGTATAGGGACAGACTTCTTGACAGATATCGCACCCGAACACCCAGTTAGCGAGGAGAGGGCGCACGTCCCATGGAATCGGCCCGCGATGCTCGATCGTCAGGTAGGAGATGCAACGAGGAGCGAAGAGTTCATAGGGGCGGATCAATGCGCCGGTCGGGCAGGCGTCGAGACACCGTTGGCAGCGCCCACAGCGTGGGCGCAGTGGCGCATCCGGCTCGATGTCGATATCGAGCATGAGTTCGCCGAGGAGCACCCATGATCCATAGTGGGGCACGAGGATCATCGTGTTTTTGCCCTGCCAGCCGAGTCCTGCCCGCGCTGCGATTTCCCGGTCGACGATCCGTGCCGTGTCCACCAGGAAGCGAGCATCGATCGGTCGACCACACCGTTCTTCGAGCAACTGGTGGAGTCGTTTCATCCGATCGCGGAGCACACGATGATAGTCGTGCCCCCAGGCGTAGCGGGCGATGCGACCACGGGCGATTCCGTCGTTGGGAGGAACGATATCCGGCAACCAGTACGGGAGGGCGACGCTCACGATGCTGCGGGCGGTGGGATGCAGGTTGTGCGGATCGCCGGCGATGCGGGCTCGTTCTTCATCGAACCAGTTCATACCAGCGAGATGACCGGCACGGATACGGGTCCGCAACAGATCGGTCAGTCCGGGGAACGGATCGGCAGTCGTGACTGCCAGAAGCGAAAGCCCGCTCCGCGCGGCGAGTTCGCGGAGCTCGTCTTTACCGATGCACATGCGGTACTCCGTTGAGGAAGGTCTCGAGTTCGTCGCGCGTCGGTAATGCAGTGCGGGCGCCGAGCGCCCGGGTGGCGAGTGCACCCATCGCGTTCGCGAGTCGCCCGACTTCGCTGAGAGGCAAGCGTCGCAAGAGGCCGTAAATGATGCCGGCCGCGAACGCGTCACCAGCTCCGGTGGGATCGATCGCTCT
>DAOTYK010000408.1:0-4516 GCA_034434855.1 Thermomicrobium sp. | reverse complement strand
CAAACGGCTCGCGAGTTGGCCGATCGGCTCATTCGCGAGGGAGCGCCAGCACTGGAAACGCTGGTTCGCGAAGAACTCGCGATCGACCCGGAGGAGCTGGGTGGATCGGCTTGGGAAGCGGCGGTCGCCTCCTTTCTGCTCTTTTCGGTTGGGGCGATCGTCCCAGTACTTCCCTATTTCGTGTGGGGAGGATGGCGAGCCGCTCTCGCCAGCATCGTCGCGAGTACGCTCGCGCTGTTCGTACTGGGTGCGGGAATCACGGTCATTACCGGGAGAAGCGCGCTCCGGTCTGGTCTCCGCCAAGTCGCGATCGGGTTGGCTGCGGCGGCTCTTACCTTCGGTGTGGGGCGCCTCTTCGGCGTCGCAGTGGGAGGATGAGCGGGAGGAAAAGAGTCTGCTCCTCCCGCTCATCCTCTCGCGAGTTAGGCAGGTACGATGTTCTGATTGAGTCTGAACAGATTATTGGGATCGTACTTCTGTTTGAGCGTCGTGAGGCGCGGATAATTCAGCCCATACGCTGCCCGAACGCGTGCCGATCCCTCGTCGGCCAGCTCGTTGACGTAGACTGCATCCGGCAAAGAGGGGAGTAAATCCCAGGTCTCTCGAATCCAGCGCGTGTTGTCTCTATCATCAGCTGGGTCGGTCCAGATGCCTAGGGCGGTCAGGGACCATGAACGCTGGCGATGGGGGAGAGCAGTATCCGATGGTCCGACACGCGCGACCGCACCGCCGAGCCGCACAAAGAGCATGAGACTCTGCGGTGAAGGGACAGCCTGGTAGGCTGCAGCGAGCGGCTCGATGATTTCAGGTGCCAATTCATCGAGGAGGTTGGAGCGTGCGTAGTACCGTAATCCGATCGGAGCGATCTGATCCATCATGGATTGCAGAGCGGTATAGGGAACACGAACGAGTTCCTCGAAGATCGGAAGTCCGATCGCGCGGAACGGTGCGATCTGGCGGACCGCCTCCGGTTCCGACGCGGTCGAAACGAGCGTGAGGGCGGCCAGCGGAATTCCTTCGGGCGTGTGGAGAAACGCAAAAGTGCCTGTCAGTGAATCGGGCGAGCGCACGAGCAGTTCTTCCCCTTTACCGAAGACGGTCGCTGCCTCTTGAATCGGGTAGGCGATCTGCGCGACCGTGACGAGCGGGCCAATCTCGTCCAGCCGGTAATCGAATGCCGTCACGACACCGAAGTTTCCCCCGCCGCCACGGATGGCCCAAAACAGCTCGCTGTCGCTCTCGGGCGCAGCCCGCTGGAGCGCCCCATCGGCGGTGACGACATTGGCTCCCTGGAGATGATCGATCGTGAGTCCGAACTGGCGAGCGAGCCAACCGATACCCCCGCCAACGGTCAGTCCAGCGATGCCGGTGTGCGATACCTGTCCACCGGTTACCGCTCGTCCGTACTGTTGTGTTGCGGCGTCCAACTCGCTCCAGCGGAGTCCCGCTTCGGCCCGTACTGTCCGCGCGGTGGGATCGATCGTGATGCGCTTCATCGCTGAAAGATCCAGAACGAGTCCACCATCGCATGTCGAATGACCGGGGAAGCTATGTCCACCGCCCCGGACGGCGAGGAGAATGTCGTACTCGCGGGCGAACGTTACCACGCGTTGGACATCTTCCGCCGTGCGGCAACAGGCGATCAAGGCAGGGCGACGATCGACCATCGCGTTCCAGATCACCCGAGCTTCCTCGTACTCCGGTGAGTCATCCTGGAAGACTCTGCCCTGCAATGATTCGTTCAAGCGACGGACGGACTCTCGGGCAATGCTCTCTCGCTCTCCATCGAGCCGGCGTATGTCGATTGTCGACGACACAGTACACCTCCGAAGGGTCGTCGGAACGCACGAGGGTGAAGCGATCGTGACCCCCGGATCACACGACCGAGCACCCGTATGGCAACGATACAGGTTCGCCAGCGTCCCTTCTTGTCCAGCTGGTGCTCAAAGTCTCGTCACTCGCGGAGAGGAACATGCAGACGTGGCCGCTCTTCGTAGGTCGCCATCTCGATCGTCTGGACGACATAAGTGGCCTCGGGTGACGTCGAGGCTGCGGCCACATTTCCGTAGCGATCCATGGCCACGATGTTCATCACGGTGTCAGCCTCGGCATAGGGATCGTCGAGGCGGCGGAGATCGAGCATCGCTTGGCGGAGGGCTTCCTCGAGTGGCAAGCCGAAGCGAAGGAACATGACGACACTATGGGCAGTGGCGCAGCGGATCGCCATCTCGCCGCGTCCAGTACAAGCGGCAGCACCATACCGGTTATCGGCATAATTACCAGCTCCGATGATGGGGGAATCGCCGAGCCGTCCGGGCCACTTGAATCCCCAGCCGCTCGTGGACACCGCGCAGGCGATATTCCCTTCGAGATCGCGAGCGATCACGTTCGTCGTGCCGAAAAGTTCGCGGTGCAAGAGTTCAGTCCAGCGACGAACGACCGCCATGTACAGCTGGTAGCGGTCCTCGTAGACGTTCTGTTCGGGAGCGAGTCGCCCTTCGATCACCGCACGCCAGATCGCTTCAGCTTCCGCAGTGAGCAAGTTGGCAGGCTGGAAGCCGTGCGTCCGGGCGAACAGTTCCGCTCCTTCCCCGACCAGCATGACATGCGGTGTGCATTCCATGATTCGGCGGGCAACCTCGATCGGATGGGGATAATGCTTGAGCGCGCCGACTGCACCGGCGGCCAGCGTCCGGCCCTCCATGATGCTGGCATCGAGTTCGACTTCGCCGAGGATATTCGGGATACCGCCAGTTCCGACTCCCTGGTCGCGGAGATCGTCCTCGACGGCTTTGACCGCAGCGATCGCTGCCTCGAGGGCACTGCCGCCACCCCGCAAAATCTCGATGGCTCGTGGGAACCCGACCGCAGCGTTGCGGCTGCCGACGACGATACCGCGGATCTCCTCCGGCATCTTACCCCCTCAGCGTTCCGTTCCAGTCGCCCCGTGGGCTGCGCGCTCGAATTCGTCACGCCACCAGCGGAGGTACAGCACGCCATCATCAGCACTGCTCACGGCGTCGATCGGGATGTCGAGATCGTGCGGTGGAAGACCGTACCGGACGCGGACGTGGAGCAGCCGACCGCTGGGAATCCCGGCACAGAGGTCCTGCAAGTGCCCCACTCGTTCGCCCTCGGCAGTGACGACCGCTGCTCCACGGTGGAGAACGGCATGAGCCTGATCGATCGTCCGGACAATCTCACCGAGCTCGATCACCTCAGGAGAGGGCGGCGGCTCAGAGAGGGAAGCTGGTGGTAGCCAACCGGGAATGAAGAAGGGGCTCGCCCGTTCTCCGGTCAGCCGCCAGGCTATTTCGCCCGTGTAGAGTTCGCGATGAAACTCCGGGAGCTGCTCGAGTTCGCGGCTCGTGTGGCGAAGGATCAAGCGCGTGCCGGTTTCCTCCAGTCCGATCGCATCGAGCGGTACGACGAGACTATGCCGGAGAATCAGCCCGCGCCGGATGACGAGCGCGTTGACCCGCAGTCGCTGCGGATCGATGAGAAGCCACTCGACGGTGCCAGCTTCCTGTCCGTCACGAGTCCACAGCCGATCGCCGAGACAAACACGCATGCTCTCCCTCCCCGCTCCGCCGATACGCTGCCCATTCTAGCGGGGATCGTACTTGCCTGGGAAGGAGACGGAATGCACCCGGAGGCGCAGACGAGCGGTGCCGCGGTGAGACAGCGCCTGCAATGAAGAGCGCGAAGCGTTACCGGGTCGTTGCTTGGTCGAGAGATGCCTGCGGGGACCGGGACCTGACGAGGCGGTCGGTACAGGGATGTCGTCGATATCTCCGTTCGGTCATGACTGAAGAAGAGCGGGAGCCTCTGGGCACGCAGTGCGTTGGAGACATGCCGGATGAGGATCCGCGGACTCGTGAAGTGCCGATCGTTGCGGGATCAGCGTGCAAAGCGTACGATCGGAGCGCAGCATGTCAGGTCGAGCGAGGAGGTGACAGGGAAAGAAGTTATGCGACGATTCGCTCCGTGGTTGTACGAGGGTAGCATGGCCGCCTTGGCTATCATCGCAGTCTGGCTGCTCACGCTGCCAGAGACGCCGGCGGTGGAAAGGGCGAGCCAGGCGATCTGGGCGGTCTTCGTCGCTGATTACGCCTGGCGTCTCGCTCGGGCGCGCGACCGGCGACGGTTCGTGCGGGCGCACCTGATCGAACTGATCGCGATCCTCCCGTGGGACTGGTTCCGGCTCGCTCGCGTCCTCCGGTTGGTGCGACTGCTCCGCGCGGGTGTCTGGTTCTGGCGCGCGACCCGGGAGCTGCGCGCCATTGCACGCCAGAACGGGCTCGGCTATGTCCTCATGGCGGCGAGCGCGTTGGTCGCGCTCGGTGGCCTGGTCCTGCGTCTGGTCGAGCCCGGCGTCCGGAGTTATGGAGAGGCGCTCTGGTGGGCGATCGTGACGGTTACCACGGTGGGCTACGGTGACATCGCGCCCCGCACACCGGCTGGTCGAGTGGTCGCGGTCGTGCTGATGCTGATCGGGATCGGCGTCATCGGGATG
>DAOTYK010000407.1:0-6938 GCA_034434855.1 Thermomicrobium sp. | reverse complement strand
CGACTGCGCGTGGTCTGGGGGGAGCCGAACGGGGGTTCGCGCAAGCCGTCGGTCGAGCGGCACGTGCAGACCGAGGTGTGGGTGACGGTCGGTCCGGCCCCCTACGCCGAACCAGCCCGCCGCTACCGCGAGCAAGTCGCCCGTACCCGCCGCTCGTAACGCAACCGTACGAAGCCATCCGAGTCTCGTCACGAGCCCCCGTGCTGCGCCGGGGGCTCGCTCTTCCCCGAACGATAAGATGTAGGCTGGCAGAGCTCTGACAGCGTTCGTACACTCTCTCACCGGAAGGGGGCGCGACGAGATGGAAGAGACGGCTCTGCCGACCATACGCGTCCTCTTGGAGGAGCGAGAAGCGAAGTGGCTTCATCCGCGGGCCACGGCGAGTCGGCACGCCAAGCGCCAGCAGTCGGAACCGGAATGCCCGTTCCGCACGCCCTATCAACGCGATCGTGATCGGGTCATTCATTCGAAGGCATTCCGCCGTCTCAAGCACAAGACACAAGTTTTCATCGCGCCGCCCGGGGATCACTACCGGACCCGTTTGACGCACACGCTCGAAGTCACACAAATCGCTCGCACGATCGGCCGTGCACTCCGCCTCAACGAGGATCTCATCGAAGCGATCGGCCTCGCTCACGATCTGGGTCATACGCCGTTCGGTCATACCGGCGAGCGGGCTCTCGCCGCTGTTTTTCCCGGTTTTCGCCACAACGAACAGAGCTTACGGGTCGTCGATCGTTTGGAGCGCGATGGGCAAGGGCTCAACCTGACCGAGCAAGTGCGGGACGGCATTCTGCGTCACTCGAAGACGATCGAAAGTATCAGTAGCCCGATCGCCGGCTGGCCTTCGACGCCCGAAGGGCAAGTGGTCAAGATCAGCGACGGTATCGCCTACATCAATCACGACCTCGACGATGCCCTTCGCGCTGGCATGATCACCCTGACCGATGCCCCGGCGGACGTGCTCGACACGCTCGGACGAACGCATGGAGAGCGGATCCATCGTCTCGTCGCCGATGTCGTCGCGACCTCTGCTCCCCTGCTCGACGGATTCACTCCTGGCCAACCAGTCATTCGTCTCTCGCCGGAGATGGAAGAAGCAGCCAATCAGCTGCGTCGCTTTCTGTTCGAGCACGTCTACGAGCCGCTCAACCGGTTGGAAGAGACGCGAAAGGCGGAGCGGATCATCCAGTTCCTCTTCGAGCACTTCGTCACGCATCCGGACGAGATGCCAGCAACGTTCCGCCAGATGCTCGACAACGAGCCGGTCGAGCGCATCGCGGCTGATTACGTCGCCAGCATGACGGATCGCTACGCGCTCGCTTGCTTCGAAGCGATCTGGTTACCGCGCTTTTGGACATTCCTCGGATAGATCGATGGGACGCCAGGACGTCGAACGAGTCCGAGAAGCCATCGATATCGTCGATCTGATCGGCGGGTACGTCCAGCTGCGCAAAGCCGGGAAAAACTTCAAGACCCTTTGCCCTTTTCACCAGGAGAAAACCCCCTCTTTTTATGTTTTTCCCGAAACACAATCGTTCTATTGCTTCGGCTGTGGGGCGAGCGGTGACGCGATCAGTTTCTTGATGCGCATCGAGCAACTCGACTTCCGCGAGGCTCTCGAGCGCCTGGCCGAGCGTGCCGGGATCACGCTCTCGCCACCCCGACCGGAGGCACGTGCCGAAGACGAGCAGCGTCGCCGACTGGCCGAACTGAATCGCTTGGCCGCGGCATGGTTCGCCCACGTGTTGTGGGGGACATCGTTCGGTGACGCAGCGCGTTCCTACCTCGAACGGCGCGGTATCGATCGCTCTACCGCCGAGCGCTTCGGGCTCGGCTACGCACCCGATGCCCCCAATGCGCTCGTCCGGTATCTCACTCACCACGGTGCCGGACCGGAGGAACTCGTGACTGCCGGCCTCGTCGTGCGCCGAGACGATGGCTCGATCGTAGACCGGTTCCGCAACCGACTCGTCTTCCCCATCCGAGACCGACACGGTACCATCCTCGGCTTCGGAGGGCGCACGTTAGGCGAGGCACAACCCAAATACCTCAACTCGCCACAAACCCCGCTGTTCGACAAAGGGAGCGTGCTGTATGCGATCGATCTCGCCGAGGAGTCGATTCGCCAGCAGCGTACCGCTATCGTCGTCGAAGGCTATCTGGATGCGATCACGGCGCATCAGTTCGGCTACTCGAACACCGTCGCCTCGCTCGGCACCGCCCTGACCGAGCGGCAGGGGAGACAGCTCCGGCGCCTCGCCGACCGTATCCTGCTCGCGCTCGATGCCGATGTCGCCGGACGGCAGGCGACCTTGCGGGGATTGGAGTTGCTTCGCCACGCCCTCGCCGAGGGAGAACGTGCCGTCGTCGATCCCCGCCAGCTCATCCGCTTCGAGCGCACTCTGGATGTCGAACTCGCCGTCGTGGTGCTTCCGGAAGGCCTCGATCCTGACGACCTCATCCGGCAAGATCGCACCCGCTGGGACGAGGCGCTCGCCCATGCTGTGCCGCTCGTCGATTACTACTTGGACGTGCTCCTCGGTGAGCAGCCTCCCGCGAATCCTCGTGCGGCCACCGCGTTGCTCCAACGCATCGCTCCGCTCCTCCTCGAACTCGGCGACCCGGTTCAGCTCGATCTCTACACGCGTTCGGTCGCAGCCCGGCTGCGTCTGCCCGAAGAGACGGTTCGACGCCTTCTCGCCTCGCTCCGACGCCGACCTGCGCGAGCACTCTCACCCGAGACGACAGCAGCGGAAATGCTTCGGCCTCTCTCCACCGAGCAGCAATTCGTCGGCCTTCTTCTGCGCTATCCCGAGGCAGCAGCTCATCTGGTCGGAGAAATCGACCTGGAGTCGATCACCGATGCCCGTTATCGCGAACTCGTCAGACTGCTCCTCACCGGGCGACCGCTCGACGACGCGACGGTGACAGAGAATCTCCGGGACGACATTGCCCAGCTGCGCCAGCGATTCGCGACACAACCCGACCTCCCAGTGCCGCTCGCCCGCCAGGCTGTCCGGGAAGCCTTTCGCAGGCTCCGACGCGAACGCCACGACGAGCGGTTGCGTTCGCTCTTGAGCGAGGTACGCGATGCCGAAGAACGGGGAGACCGGGCCGAACTCCGGCGTGCGTTGGAGCTGATCGAAGCGCTCAAGCAGCGCTTCCCCGAGTTCTATCCGGAACGCAGCCCCTACTTCCGCGACACACGGGATCCGGTCACCTGATGACGAGAGAACGGCGTAGCGCCTCGACGAGTGCCTCGTCCTGCTCCGGCAAGACTGTCCGGGCATCCAGCAGCAGACGGTCGGCTTCGACACGCCCCACAACTGGCGGCTGGCCAGTGCGCAAGCGGCGAGCGAGTTCCTCGACGGTCAGGCCTGGCACGACCGCGGCGATCGCTTCTGCCGCCAGCGCGAGCGCCCGGCTCGGAAGGGTTTCACCGGGCAAGGAGCCTCCACCGATCGTCGCATCGGTCGCGACGATCTCCGTCTCGACCATGTCGCGGAGCGCCGATCGCCAGGCCTGGCAACGCTCCTCCAACGCAGCGAGCGGCATCGCGATCATGCGCCAGACCGGAATCTTCTCGATCGCTTCCCCACGCAGGTAATGTCGGAGAGTCACCGCAGTGCCCGCTAACGCGGTCTTGTCCGCGCGGAGCGCGCGCGCCAGCGGGTGTCGCTCCACCCGCTCGATGAGTTCTCGCTTCCCGACGATGATCCCCGCCTGCGGACCACCGAGCAACTTGTCGCCCGAGAAACAGACCAGGTCGGCGCCGGCAGCGATCGCTTCTTGGACAGTCGGTTCGTGGGCGAGCCCATAGGGTGCAGTATCGAGCAAGGCGCCGCTCCCGAGGTCCTCGATGAGCAGGAGTCCACGCGCATGAGCGAGTTCAGCAAGTTCCCCGAGCTCCGGTTGTGCCGTGAAGCCGATGATCCGGAAATTGCTCCAGTGGACAGAGAGAATCGCCGCCGTCTCGTCGCTGATCGCTTCGGCATAGTCGCGGACGTAGGTCCGATTGGTCGTCCCCACCTCGACGAGCCGGGCACCGCTTTGGCGAAGAACGTCGGGAATCCGGAAACCGCCTCCGATTTCCACTGCCTGACTGCGCGAAACGAGGACTGCCCGGCCGGCGCAGAACGTGCTCAAGACGAGCAAGACAGCAGCCGCATTGTTGTTGACGACGAGCCCAGCCTCGGCTCCCGTCAGTAGCGAGAGGAGCTGACTGAGTTCGCTCATCCGTCCACCCCGCCGCCCACTCTCTAACTCGATCTCCAGCGCCGTGTAGCGGCCTGCCACCTCCGCCATGGCACGCGCCGCCTCATCGCTTACCGGCGCCCGGCCGAGGTTGGTATGAACGATGACACCGGTCGCATTGATGACCGAGCGGAGGCGCGGCTGGGAGAGCTCTTGGAGTTTCCGTTGCAGGACGACGACGACATCATCGGTCGGGCAGCCGGCGAGGATCGCCTGGCGCGCTTCTTCCAACACGAGCTGTGCCAGACGCGTCAGGCTCCGCGCCCCGACTTCTCGTGCAAACGGTGCAATCGCCGGATGCTGGATCAGGGAGGAGACCGACGGCAGCGCACGCAGTCGCTGCTGCTCGGCCCTCGTCGGGCCGCTCTTCTCGTCGCCCATGATGCGACTCCGTCTGGAACGAAAAAGGCCGGTCGAACCGGCCCGCGCAGTCGGGGAGAGAGGATTCGAACCTCCGACCTCCGCGTCCCGAACGCGGCGCGCTAACCGGGCTGCGCCACTCCCCGTCCAACCGCAAGCAGTATAGCAGAATGGCTAAGACGCTGCCAAGGAGTGTTGGCGCCGGGTCATCATCCTTCGCTAGAATTGAGCATGCGCTGGGGTGTGCGCCCGCGTAGCTCAGGGGAAAGAGCCGGGGCGTCCTAAGCCCTGTGGTCGGGGGTTCGAGTCCCTCCGCGGGCGCCGAGCACGTGCGTCGCGCGCCACCGGTTTCCCCTCCGGTGGTTTTGTTTCGGGCGCGTGCGGTAGAGAGGGAGCGAGGAAGGCGTGGAGCCCAACCGCGAGCACCGGGAGTTTTTCCCAGTCCCGGGAATCCAACGCGTCGCGATGCTCAGCGTGCATACATCGCCGCTCGCCCAGCCTGGCATCGGCAGCGCTGGCGGAATGAACGTCTATATCCGAGAACTGAGCCGGCATCTCGCCCAGCGCGGTGTCACGGTCGATATCTACACCCGCCGTGATCATCCTGCCGTTCCATCGCTCGTCGAGCCGTTCCCGGGTGTTCGCATCTACGCGCTCGACGCTGGGCCTGCAACCGCCTTACCGAAGGAACAGCTATTCTGCTATCTCCCCACGTTCGTCAGCGAACTAGCCTATCTCGTCGATCGCCAGCAACTGTCCTACGATATCGTCCATGCCCATTACTGGCTCTCCGGTTGGGCTGCGCACCTCTTGCAACGCTATTGGGACGTCCCGTTCGTGCACATGTTCCACACCCTGGCTGTCCTCAAGAACACCGTGCAGGCGAGTCCACCGGAATCGGTGCTCCGTCTCCAGGTCGAGCAGGGACTCGCACGGGTCGCCGATGCGATCATCGCCGCCAATCCGGACGAGCGCGAGACGATCGTCAACGAACTCGGCGCGCCACCTTCTCGCCTCTGCACTGTGCCGCCGGGTGTCGACGCGGAGCACTTCCGACCGCTCGATCGTGCAGCTGCCCGCAGTCGGCTGGGGATCCCGCTCGATCGCCCGGTCGCTCTCTTCGTCGGTCGGATCGACCCGGTCAAGGGGATCGACGTTCTGTTGCGCGCTTGGCAACGGATCACGCGAGAACTGGCGCCGCGCCAGCCGCTCCTCCTCTTTCTCGGCGGTGGATTCGATTCCTCAGCTGGCTTCCGACCTGACGCAGCCCTCTCGCGCGTCATGACCGATGCCCGTGAACTCGGCATCGCCGAAACCGTCCGCTTCCTCGGCTCGCGACCACAAGGAGAACTCCCGCTCTTCTACAATGCAGCAGACGTGTGCCTGATCCCCTCACGTTACGAGTCGTTCGGTCTCGTCGCCGTCGAAGCGATGGCTTGCGGCACACCGGTCGTCGCCAGTCGGGTCGGCGGCTTGCGGTTCAGCGTCGAGCACGAGGTTTCCGGTTTGCACGTTCCACCCAACGACCCCGCCGCGCTCGCAACCGCCACTATTCGTCTCCTCACCGACCACCAGTTCCGCACGCGCTTGCAAGTCGGCGCTCGGCAGGCCGCGCTCCGTTTCTCCTGGCATCGGGTCACGACGGTCGTCGCCAGGCTCTACGAGCAGGTCGCGCGCCGCGGGATCCTCCAACCGTGCGGCACGACAGGATAGAGGGGGGCGAGAGGCGGGATGGCCGTCTTCTCTGTTTCTTCGGAAGTCTTCGCGCAGTTTCCCGACTATTTGGTCATCGTTCTGGTCGCTGAGCGAATCGACAACCGGCAGCACGTCGAACTGGCACGCACACTGCTCGCGGAAAGCGTTCGTCTGGCGTGCGAGCGCTGGCGAGCGATCGACCCCAAAACGTTGCCGGAGATCGACGTCTGGCGACGCGCCTTTCGCCAGCTCGGCTGGCCCGCCAGTACGTATCAGAGCTCGGTCGAAGCGCTGATCCGCCGGACGCTAAAGGGTAACCCACCCCCAAGCATCAACCCGGCCGTCGATCTCGCCAATGCAGCGTCGCTCCGTTTTCTCGTCCCCATCGGCGCGCACGATCTCGCTACAGCTCCGAACGGCCTGACCGTCCGCGCGAGCCTGCCTGGCGATCGCTTCCTGCCCCTCGGTGACGGTTCACCAGAAGAGCCGGAGGTGGGAGAAATCGTGTACGTTCATGACCACGACGTCCGGACTCGACGCTGGGTATGGCGGCAGAGCCGGACCGGACTCGTCACGCCGGATTCGCGCACGATTCTCTTCCCGATCGATGCCTTCCAGGGTGTCAC
>DAOTYK010000406.1:0-2920 GCA_034434855.1 Thermomicrobium sp. | reverse complement strand
TGAGCATCCGATCTGCCTCCTCTGGACTGACCGGAGCTTTCCGATACACGACATCTCGCCAGATCTCCACGAACTCACCACCGAGACCGACACTCACCACCATGCCGAACGTCGAATCGCGGAGGCATCCGAGGAGAAGTTCCAATCCGCGCGGAACTTGCCGTTGAACGAGATACCCAGTGACCTCCAGCGATGGTGTAGCCGCGAGAGTGTCCACCATCCCCCGCCATGCCTCGATCAGCGCCTGGCGATCGGCGATACCGAGCCGGACCGCTCCGAGGTCGCTCTTGTGGAGCAAGGTCGGTCCCTGCGCCTTGAGTACGACCGGATACCCGATCTCGTCGGCTGCCGCGAGTGCTTCCTCCAGGCAGGTCACCCAGCGTTCGCTCGGGACAGGCAACCCCACGCAGGCGAGGATCTGCTTCGCTTCGTACTCGGTCAGCGCGACCGGTCGGTCGGGTGCTGACCGCGTGGCACGCTGGTGCCAGCGCGCGATCTCCTGGCGAATCTCCTCGAGGGGGAACGGTGGGGCGAGCGAGCCCGGTGCGCTGGCTCGCCACTGACTGTAGCGCGCCACATGAGCGATCGCGCGGTACCCGTATTCGGTTCCTTGCAAAACGGGAATCCCGGCCGCGCGGAGGCGCTGTACTTCCGTGCAATCGAGCCCCGTTGCCTGGTTGGTGACCACCGCGAGTGGCTTCGCGGTGCGCTCGCGCAAAGCGAGCATCGCCTCGGCATAGAGGTGCGCTTCCTCGGTTTCCCGTACCATGTCGGTTCCCAAGACGACGGTCTCGATGTTCGGGTCGTCTGCCAAGGCGGCCAATGTGGCCGGGTAGATTTCCTCGAAGTTGCCGGAACCCCAGGCATCCAGCGGATTCTCCAGCTTCACGTAGGGAGCCAGAACCGTCCGCAATCGTTCAACGGTTTTCGGTGACAAGGGTGGGAACTCGAGCCCGATCCGCTCTCCCCAGTCCGCGATGAGCGCTTTCTCCCCTCCACTATCGGTCACGACGCCCACGCGGAAGCTTTGCGGCCAGCGCCCAGCGAGCAGAAATTCAGCCGTGTCGTACAGCTCGTCGAGCGTCTCGACCAGGATCACGCCGTATTGGCGCATGACGTCGCGGAAGATCGCGTCCGAGCCAGCGATCGCGCCGGTGTGCGCCAGAACCGTCGCGCGGGCCAATTCCGAGCGACCGACCTTGAGCAGGACGATCGGGACAGAACGCGCATGAGCGGCCTGGATCACGTCCAGGAACCGTTCGCCGTCGCGCACGACTTCGAGGAAGCCGACGAGAAGACGGACGTGGGGGTCGGACAAGGCGGCGGCGAAGTAATCAGCGGCGGTCAGGACGGCTTCGTTCCCGCTCGAGACCAGGTAGCGAAAGCGGAGTGACCGCGTGTTGTGGACCAGCGACCAAAAGACCGACCCGCTCTGCACGACCGCAGCGACCGGTCCGGTCGCCAGGTCGCCTGGCAGGTGATAGCCGGTCAAAGTCGCCTGTGCGTCCGGGGTGACTAACCCGAGACAATTGGGACCACAGACAGCGAGGCCGCGGTCGCGGGCGATGGCGGCGATTTCCCGCTGGACCGCCAAGCCTGACGGACCCGCCTCGGCGAAACCGGAGCCGAGGATGACCGCAGCCCGCACTCCTCGCTCAGCGAGCGCGCGAAACGCCTGCAGGGTATTTTCCGGTGAGAGGGCGATCACGGCACAGTCGGGCGTCTCGGGAAGATCCTCGACCGTGCGGAAGCAGGGGAACCCCTCGACCGGCTCACCGCTGGGATGTAGTGCCCAGACTGGACCGCGAAAGCCGAAGGTTCGCAAATTGGAGAGGACAGTCCGCGCCATGCGCCGCCGTGGACTCGCACCGACGACGACGATACTGCGCGGTCGCAACAACGGAGCGAGCTTCTCCGATTGGGCAGTTCTCTGCTCCAGCATCATGGACCCTCGAACGCCTCGATCTTTTCCCGGACGAAATCGGGCAATGGGCAGGACCGTCGAGACCGGCTGTCGTAGGAGACGAGCACGAGACGACCGTGCGCATGGACACGTTCGCGCGCTGCGTCGACGACTGCGAAGTGCACCTCGAAACTGGATCGCCCCCGCTTCGGGATGCGGATTCCGATCGAAACCAGGTCATCGAAGGCGACCGGTGCCCGATAGTCGATCTCGGCATGCGCGAACGCCCAGTCGAACGAACCCTCGGGGATCGTTTTGCCGATCGGGACACCGATTTGCCGAAAGTACTCCATGATCGCCTGCTCGACGTACTCGAAATAGACACTGAAGTAGACGATCCCTTGCATGTCGCAGTCACGGTAGCGCACCCGCCAGGGGTACCAGAAGCGGAACGATTCGAGTTCGGCCTGCATCACCATCTTCCCGTCAGACGCTCGAACAGCGCATCCTGAGCATGTTCGGGTGAACGAATGATCGGGGTCAGGTCGCTTCCTTCGACTGGTCGTTCCTGGCCGGTATTTGCCGACGATCCGATCGATTCGTCGGAACGAAGCTGCTGCTCGAGTAAAGCATAGCGAAATGGCGCTCGCGCTCAATTCGCGCCGAGTATGGTAGCGAGCGAGATGCATGTGTCAGGCGTATGAAACCGATCGGCTGTCGAACTCGGCCCCTCTTACCAGCAAAGGAAGACAGTTCTCCTCCCTCGTTGCGGCCGCGGAGACGCGGTGCATCGATCCTGCGTTGGATCCGCTCCGGCCCATGGTACGCCGGACACCAGAGACAGGTGGCGTCCGGCGTACCTGGAGCGCTGAACGACGATGCTAGCTGGCGATCCAGTTATTGAAGCGCTCGACGACCTCGTCGAGGTGATCGGCCCACCACTGATAATCCGGATAGACCTGGAGCGCCTTGTTCTGTGGCGCGCTCGGCAACACGGCCACGCGTTCTGCGGGCAAG
>DAOTYK010000405.1:0-3647 GCA_034434855.1 Thermomicrobium sp. | reverse complement strand
CCGACTGCTCTTGTCCCTGCTGTAGGCGCGCTTTTACCAGTGCATTGAAACGCTTCATCAAACGCGACTTCCGGCGGGCCGCATTGTTCTTGTGAATCGCCCCTTTCGCGGCTGCTCGGTCCAAAGTCGAAATAGCATCACCGATCACGCGTGCGGCAGCCTCCAGATCGCCGGCTTCCATCAGCTTCCGTGCCTTCTTGATGAAGGTTCGTGCCATCGATCGCCACATCCGGTTGCGGAGCCGGCGCCGCTCGGATCGTCTCAAGGCTCGTGCTGCAGACTTTGTATTTGGCAAGGCTAACCACCCCCTCGAACACCATCGACGGCTTGGTTCGAACACTCCATTCTCTCACGCACGAGTCTAACACGAACCCTGTCCCTCCGCCGAATCACGGCACCATGTTTTGCCACGTCATGCCGGCCCCGGTTACCTGCCCACGTTGTCTTCCATTCCACTCGCCGCTCCCGGCGAGGCGAGAGCAGTAGGGGCTAAGATAACCCCGATGAGTGAGGGGCCAGATGGCAGACACCACGACAACAGCGACCCAGCGTGTTGCGCGCGCCACCGTGATCGTCGCCGCGTGTTTCGTCGGGAGCCGCATGCTCGGACTGGTGCGCGACGTGTTGATCGCTGCCCGCTTCGGCACCTCGCCCGACTATGCAGCCTATGTCGCCGCTTTCCGCATCCCTGACCTGGTCTTCCTCGTCGTGATGAGTGGAGCGTTCGGGTCAGCCTTCATTCCGGTTTACGCCGAACTTCTCGCTCGGCGTCAAGTGCGGCCAGCTTGGACACTTGCCAACACCCTACTGACGATCTCACTCGCCTTGTTCTTTCTCGTGTGGTTGGGGATTTTCTTGACAGCGGACGTCGTTATCGGAAGCATCGTGGCGCCGGGTTTACCACCGGATGAGCGCGCGCTCGCCGCGGATCTCACCCGCTTCCTGATGCTCTCCCCACTCCTACTCGGTATCGGCGCGGCAGCGAAAGCGATGCTCGAGTCGGAGGCGCGCTTCACCGAACCGGCTATCGCGCCGCTGCTCTACAACATCGGGATCATCCTCGGAGCGCTCCTCCTTGCCCCACGCTATGGAGTCTACGGATTGTCGCTCGGTGTCGTGCTCGGAGCAGGGGCCTACGCAGCCTTTCAGTTGTGGGCACTCGGCCGCACCGGTTGGCGCTATCGACCGATGATCCAGCGCCACGCTCCCGGTCTACGCGAAGTCGCCCAGATGCTCGGACCGCGGTTGCTCGCTCAGGTCACCATGCAAGCCAATATCGTCGTCCTCACGAACTTCGCTTCACGCATCGGTCAACAGCAGATCGCTGCCCTTCAGTATGCCTACCAGATATTCCTACTTCCCTACGGAATCGTCGCACTCAGCGTCGCTACTGTTCTCCTCCCGACGCTGAGCCAGTACCGTACCCATGGGCAACTCGCAGAGCTTCGCGAGTTGTTCGGCCAAGCGCTCCGGTCCGCTCTCTTGCTCGTTGCTCCAGCAATTGTCTTTTTCGCTGCGTTCGATCGGAGTATCGTCCAAACGCTGTTTCAATTCGGCGCTTTCACAACGGCATCGACGACACTCGTCTCGGAGGCCCTGCGTTGGTTTGCACCTGGGCTGATCGCCTTCACTGTCGTCGAGCTGCTGACACGTTTATCTTACAGTTTTAAGGACAGTGCTGCACCGGTCATCGCTGGAGGCATCGCGGTCGCTTGTAATCTCGTGTCGAGCATGCTCCTTCTACAGCCACTCGGTCATCGGGGACTCGCACTGAGTCTGAGCATTGCCACGACCATCGAGATGGTGGTTCTCGCGGTCCTCGTTCAACGGCGAACCGGCGTGTCTCTTGTGCCCACGCTGAGAGAACTCGGGCGAGCGATACCAGGGATACTCCTCGTGACGGTCGTCTCCGTGCTCTTTTCCGGACCGCTGGCTCGCGCCACCGATCCATCGCAAGGCCGATCCGTGACGCAGTTCGTCCTCTTTGTCTACACGCTTATCGCTCTGCTCGCATCCTATGTGACGCTCCTCCTGGTTTTTCGTCAGCCGGATGCTCTCGCCCTCCTCGATCGACTCGTCCGTTACGGGCGAGGTCCGGCACGACGAGTTCGGACCGGTATACTTGATCGGTGACATTGCCGCGGAGGCGTTATTCGGGTGCCGATGAACGAGCAAAGTCGCATTCGTAATTTCAGCATCATCGCGCACGTCGACCACGGCAAGTCGACGCTGGCGGATCGCTTACTCGAGTTCACGCAAACAGTCAGTGATCGCGAAATGGTCGAGCAAATTCTCGACTCTATGGATCTCGAGCGGGAAAAAGGGATCACCATCAAGGCACGAGCCGTTCGTATGCACTATCGTGCGCATGACGGCGAGACCTACATCCTGAACCTGATCGATACGCCTGGACACGTCGACTTTTCCGCTGAAGTATCCCGCAGTCTTGCCGCGTGCGAGGGGGCCCTCCTCGTCGTGGATGCGTCACAGGGCATCGAAGCCCAGACACTGGCGCACGGCATGCTCGCCCTCGATCTGGGGCTCACCATCATCGGAGTCGTGAACAAGATCGATCTCCCCAATGCTCAACCTGAGCAGGTCGCCCAGGACCTCATGGATCAGTTCGGGTTGCTCCCTGAGGAAATCATCTTCGCCTCAGCCAAGGAAGGGACCGGCATCGAGGACATTCTGGAGGCGATCGTACAGCGCATCCCCCCGCCGCACGGTGATCCGACAGCCGCGCTGCGCGCCCTCATTTTCGATTCGCATTACGACCCCTACAAGGGTGTAATCGCCTATGTGCGGGTCGTCGATGGAACCCTTCGTCGGAGCGACCCCATCCTCATGATGGCCAGTGGCGTCGTGGGAGAAGCTTTGGAACTCGGGCAGTTCAGACCCCTCATGACGCCAGTCGAGGAACTAGCTGCCGGCGAAGTGGGTTATGTGGCGACCGGACTCAAGGTCGTGCGCGACTGTCAGGTCGGTGACACGATCACGCACGCGCTGCGTCCAGCGAGCGAACCACTACCAGGCTATCGACCTGTCAAACCGATGGTCTTCGCGAGCTTTTATCCAGTGAACAGTGACGAATACGAGGCTTTGCGGGACGCTCTCGAGAAGCTCCATCTCAACGATGCGGCACTCGTCTTCGAGCCCGAGTCTTCCGAGGCACTGGGCTTCGGTTTTCGCTGCGGCTTTCTCGGCCTCTTGCACATGGAGATCATTCAGGAACGGCTGGAGCGCGAGTACAAGCTCGAACTCTTGGCTACTGCACCCAGTGTCCAGTACGAAGTCCTGAAGCGTGATGGCCGTATTGTCGTCATCGATTCTCCCTCCGAAATGCCACCGGCAGGTGAGATCGAAGAAATCCGTGAGCCGTGGGCGCGGCTCACGATTCTCACCCCAACTCGCTACATCGGTGGTTTGATGGATCTCGTGACGAGTCGACGAGGCGAACTCGTCGAAATGGAGTACTTTGGCGAAGACCGTGTTCGCCTGCTCGTCGACCTCCCGCTCGCGGAACTCATCGTCGACTTCTACGATCAGCTCAAGTCACGATCGCAAGGGTACGCGTCGATGGATTACCAATTCCTTGGCTATCGTGCAGGCGACTTGGTGAAGCTCGATATCCTCGTCCATGGGCGACG